>JAIQFL010000417.1 GCA_020073365.1 Terriglobia bacterium
TAGGCGTCAAGCCCCGGCAACGGGCGCCGTGGCGTCGACGTGGTGACCGTGCCAGCGGATCGGCGCGATCTTCGGCAGCACGAACACCCAACCGACGAAGCCGACGAGGTTGACGAGTCCGGCCAGCGCGAAGGCGCTGAAGTACGAGCCGGTCGCGTCGACCAGGACGCCGGTGACGAACGGCGCGATGACGCCGGGCAGGTTGCCGACGCTGTTCTGGACGCCGACCCAGCGCGCCGCCGCGGTGGGACCCGCGAGGATCTGCGGGATGCCGAAATAGCCCGGCGACGAGAACCCCATGAAGAGTTCGAAGACGAACAGGCTGACGATGCAGCCCTGGATCGGCAGCACCGCCATTCCGATCATGCAGGCGATGGATATCAGATGCGACACGCCCATCGGCGTCTTGTAGCCGATCGTCGCCGAGCGGCCGGACTTCACCCAGCGGTCGATGCTCCAGCCGGCGACCAGCGCCGCCGCGGCGTTGATCGCATAGGCCACGGTCGCGACCCACGCCATTTCATCGATCGAGAAGCCCCGCACCTTGACGAAGTAGGTCGGCAGCCAGGCGAGGATGAAGTAGAAGGTGTAGTTGCCGGCGAAGTGGCCGATCGCGGCCCCCCACAGGCCGCGCTGCGAGAGGATCTCGCGCATCGCCGGCGGATCGACGGTCGGCGCATGCTTCGTGAGCGTCGGCTCCGCGACCACTACCCGGCTCCACGGCAGCAGCCAGAGCAGCGACAGCGCGCCGAAGATCACGAACACCGGCCGCCAGCCGAGGCGCGCCGTCAGCAGGCCGCCGACGAAGGTGCCGATCGCGGGCCCGAACAGGTAGCCGAAGCCGGTGACGCCATTGGCGAGCCCGATGTGCTCGCGCTTGACGCTGGTCGCGATCAGCTTCGAGGTGCAGGGGAACGCCGCCGATTCGCCGAGGCCGAGCAGCAACCGCAGCGCGAACAGCGAGGCGAAGCCGCCGACCAGGCCGGTCAGCAGCGTCGCGACCGACCAGATCGCGGCGCCGATGCCGAGCATGAGCTTCGCGCCGTAGCGGTCGGCGAGCGCGCCGGCCGGGATCATCAGCAGCACGTAGGTGAGGAAGAACGCCGAGCCGAGCGCACCGAACTGGGTGGCCGAGAGTAGCCCCGGACGGTGCCGAAGGACGAATTCTCATTCGGGATACCTGGAACACCGACATCATACCCGAGCTCTGCCCTCAGCCCGGCGACGCCGTAGTCTCAGAACTCCTATAGTAGTCGCCTGCGGGGCGAGTGCTCGTGTTAACGACGCCCAAATGGAAACAGTGAGTATCTGTATGTTTCCGAGCGCCCACCGCTCCGGCGCTTAAGTCCCAGAACTCGTCAATGACCCAATTCGCGTGAGCTTGTAAGAGGATGCGAGTTGTTCAGACGGCCGCGCAAATCGGCACGATATTAACGATGCACGACTAGTGTATGTCTCGAATCGACGCTTCGTGACGCCTTCTTCCGCGACTACTCCTGCATTCTTTTAGCAGATTGCACAGCAGAGCCCATCGGGTCCCAAGCCGGCGGATACAAAGTAGGGGCAGTCGGCGGCGCTCCCATGATAGGCGGCACGAATTATCAAGCGACATTGCTTCTCGTTGAGATGATCTTCGGCTGGGTCTCAGATTCGGAAGCACTAGCGAAGGCGTTTGCCGTCGAGGACGCAGGCGCTGCGGCAGCGCGAAAAGCCTGAATTGGCATCGCACATGACTAGAACCCAAACTTCCAGCTCACTTCCAGTAACACTGCTTCAGTTGATGACCGGCCATTGGGTGACGCAGGCCGTCTACATCGCGGCAAAGCTCGGCGTCGCCGACCTGCTTGCGAAGGGTCTCACCCGCTGTGACGACCTGGCAGCCGCCACGCACTGCGATGCACCGTCGCTCTACCGCGTTTTACGAGCTCTTGCGAGCGTCGGGGTCTTCTCCGAAGTGTCGGCGGACTCGTTTGCCATCACCCCGTTAGCCAACCTGCTTCGAAGTGGAACCCCTGAATCGATGCGAGCCCTCGCCATTCTGTACGCAGAGGAGTCATACTGGGCTTGGGGAGACCTGCTATACACAGTGCGTACAGGACGGTCCGCGTTCGAGCGTCAGTTCGGAATGGGGGTATTCGAGTTCTTCGCTGACAATCCCGACAGCGGCACTGTTTTCCAGGAGGCAATGAGTGCATTGATGATTCGAGTAGCTGATGCCGTGACCAGTGCCTACGACTTCTCTGCCTTTACTACAGTTGTGGACGTGGGAGGGAGCCAGGGAACATTGTTGGCAGCGATTTTGCGCCGCAATCCTGCGCTGCGGGGTATCCTGTTCGACCTCCCGCATGTGGTCAATGGCGCGGCACCGGTCTTTGCGACGTCAGGAGTTCAAGACCGATGTGCTCGGGTTGCCGGGGACTTCTTTGACAGAATTCCGCCTGGCGGCGACGCTTACATCCTCGCGTCTGTTCTGCATGACTGGGACGACAGCCGATGCGCCACCATCCTTAGGCACTGTCGCACAGTGGTGCCACGTAATGGGAAACTGCTGATTGTTGAATTTGTGCTGCCGGCCGGAAACGAACCTTGCTTCGGGAAGTGGGTTGACCTCCAGATGCTAGTCATGGCAAGCGGGCGCGAGCGCAGCGCGGGGGAGTATGATGCGCTTCTGCGGGCCGCCGGATTTGAATTGACGCGGGTGGTGCCCACAACCGCGGGGAAAAGTATAGTAGAGGCGGCGCCGGCTTAAACATTCGGGTGCCTTTTCGTGGCCGCAGTCGATCCTTTTCGGCTAGGCAGGGATGTCAAACTCAAGCAGGCCTACAGAGTCTTGAGAAACACGATCAGCGCACGGCGATCCTCGTCGGAAAGGCCGAGGCCGAACGGATGCCCTTTCACCGCGTAACTGATAGTCGCGTAGCGGGGAAGCCCTATACGCGCTTCAAGCGATTGGAATGGCTGCCTCGAACCCGGCGTACCGGAAGGGTATTGAGTATCTGCTTCGCACCCGACTGGAAGACGGAACATGGCACGGGCAGTCGCGCGCGGTTGGCTTCCATAGCATTTATGCAGTTTGACCGTGGCCGGCCTATGGTATCCGTATATACTCCTGAAGATGGCCGGACGATTTCGATGGGCCCCGGCGCCGAACCGCAGTTTTCGCCCGGCGGCAAGTGGCTTGCCTTCTCGGAACCGGGCGGATCCGGAATTGTGGTTCGCCGCTTGCCAGAACCCGGCCCTCGGATTCAAATCTCCAACGGGCCTGCCGCACAGGCTCGATGGAGCCGGGACCGTGGGAATTCCTATTGATGGTCGCCCTTTTTGTTTTGATCATTCTGAAATCGGATCTTATCCGGAAGTGGCCGCGAATGAAATAGCAGCTTGGGGCGCGTAGCTTTAAGGGGAAAGCGGAGGATTGTCTTCTGGTTTTTTCGGGGCGACTCCCCGAGATTCCGCCAATCCGGGTTCAACTCCCGGCGCGTCCACCACTGGCTTAGAGTCGCCCTCAGCGCTCGTCGGCTTCGCGTCGGCGGGCGCTTTTGCTCTTGGTGGCTCCACGTCATCGGCTACGGCTTCCGCTTTATCTGACGGGCTTTCTGTGGCGGGCGTGCCTGCTTCTTTGCTTCATTCGGTTGCGGCTTGACCTATTCCCCGGTGAGTTCGATGCGAAAGGCATTGTGGACCAACCGGTCGAGAATGGCGTCGGCCACGGAGGGATCGCCGATCTGTTCGTGCCAGTGAGCGACCGGCAACTGTGAAGTAAGTATGATCGATCGCCGCTGGTAGCGATCGTCGCAGATCTCGAGAAAGTCCCGGCGATCGCTGTCTTTCAGCGGAGCCATAGTGAAGTCGTCGAGCACGAGCACATCGACACGGGACCACTTCAGCAGCACCCGTCCGATGCTTCCGTCCACGTGTGCGACGGCGAACTCGCGGAACAACTCCGCGGTTCTTTTGTGCATCACCGAAAAGCCGTCGCGGCAAGCCTTCTGCGCCAATGCGCATGCCAACCAACTCTTACCGATGCCCGTCGAACCAGCCACATAATGCACATGATTTTGAGACGGCGACGGTTTACTATCGCTGGCACCCGCTATTCCGTCAGACGTTGCGTATTCACAAGCGGATGAAGGACCGCCACGGTGAGCACATCTTCTGCGAACTTCCAGATGGAACGATTTGCTCGCTGCCTACCTGGATGTTTCAACCGGACTGCATGTACTTCCCTATCGGTTCCCCTCTGATTTCCGTGGAAGCGCTGGCCGCGCTTCGCGACCTGATCGGAGCCTGGCGGACTCCGTCAAGTGGCGCGGTGGCTACGCTGGATCAACCCCCGAAGGAGGGAGTGAATGAAGCGACCACCGATACACACGAACATGCAGTTCAACCTGCCGCTGCCCGACGCACCGGCCGCAGCACTGCCACGCAACAAGCAGAGGGAACTGGACCTCGCTCTGGTGGAGCTGCTGATAAGCGCGGCCCGCGAAAGCACCGGCCGACCGGCACAAGGAGGCGGAAATGAACCCGAAGTTGACAACTGATCGGCTGCGTCGTCGGGCCGTCGTTTATATCCGGCAGTCCTCGCCCGGTCAGGTGATGCACAACCACGAAAGCCAGCGTCGTCAATATGGACTTGCTGATCGCGCTCGTGAATTGGGCTTTCGCGACGTGACCGTGATTGACGACGATCTGGGACGCTCGGGCTCCGGGTTGGTGGAGCGACCTGGATTTCAGCGACTGGTTGCCGAAGTGTGTACCGGCGAGGTCGGCGCCGTCTTCTGCATCGAGGCGTCTCGACTCGCCCGCAATGGCCGCGATTGGCACCACCTGATTGAACTCTGCGGTATGGTCAGCTCTGTAGTTGTAGACCCCGATGGCATCTACGACCCCGCTATCATAAACGACCGGCTGTTACTCGGCCTCAAGGGGACCATGAGCGAGTTCGAATTGAACCTGCTACGACAGCGCTCGCTGGAGGCAATCCGGCAGAAGGCGGGTCGTGGTGAGTTGCAGTTCCTTCTACCCGTTGGCTTGTGTTGGACCGGCACAGGGAAGATCGAGAAGGACGCGGACCGCCGGGTGCAGCAGTCGATTCAACTGGTCTTCATGAAGATAACGGAGTTGGGAAGCGTTCGGCAAGTGTTGTTGTGGTTCCGGCAGGAGAAAATATCGCTGCCCGCCTTTCCCCGTGACCCTGGTGAACCGAGGATGGTCTGGAAAGTTCCAATCTACAACACGCTTCTGAAGATGCTGACTAACCCGGCCTATGCTGGTGCTTATGCCTTCGGCAAGACTCAGTCCCGGATCCGAGTCGTTGATGGTCGCGCACGCAAAACGGCTGGGCATCGCAAACCGCGACCTGAATGGATTGTCTTGATTAGGGACCACCATTCCGGTTACATTTCATGGGAGCAGTACGAACGCAACCAGGCGCTCATTGCCAGCAACGCGCATATGAAGTCACGCATGGAACCGAAGGCGGGCCGCGGCGGGCGAGCGCTACTTTCCGGAATGTTGCGGTGCCGCCGCTGTGGCCGAATGCTCCACGTTTCCTATACAGGTATCCAGGCTGCCGTGCTTCGTTACCACTGCAAGGGTGCGCATGTGAACCATGGAGAGCACTGGTGCATTTCGTTCGGTGGCCTTCGAACCGATGAGGCAGTAGCGAACGAAGTACTGCGTGCAATCAGTGGGAATGCTGTCGAGGCGGCGGTAGAAGCAGCCGAACAGATGCGCCACCAGCGTCGGGAGCAACGGAAAGCACTTGAACTGGAAGTGGAGCAAACTCGATACCAGGCCCATCTCGCATCACGGCGGTACGAAGCTGTCGATCCGGACAATCGTCTCGTTGCGGCAGAGTTGGAGGCTCGGTGGAACGCTGAACTGGGAAAGGTCCACGAACTCGAAGTAAAGCTGCAGGAATTCGACGCTGCCATTGAATCCGTGCCAATGCCGGACAAGGACGTTCTGTTGAGCCTTGCGCGAGATCTACCCTCCGTCTGGAACGCGCCATCCACCGACATGAGGCTGAAACAACGGATTGTCCGGATTCTCGTTCATGAGATCATCGCGGACGTGGACGAGAAGGCGAGCGAAATAGTTCTATTGATCCACTGGACGGGTGGCCAGCATTCCGAACTGCGGATCAAGAAAAATGGGCTTGGCCAGCATCGCCGTTGCACAAGCGTTGAAGCGATCGAGGTGATTCGCCAGATGTCAGGAAAGTTCCAGGACGAGCAGATCGCGGCCACGCTAAATCGACTTGGGTTACGAACAGGCACGGGCCAGAGTTGGAGCGAGAACAGAGTCTACTCCGCACGGCACTATCATCAGCTACCCGCGTATGATCCTAACCGTGCAGGTGACGGTTTGGTGACCATGGAGGAAGCCGCCCAACGTTTGGGGGTGAGTTCGACCAGCATCCGACGTTTGATCAAACTGAAAAAAGTGCCGGCAAATCAAGTGGTGGCATGCGCGCCGTGGCAAATTCCGATCGAGGCGTTGGAGTCGGAGGAAGTGCGTAAAGCGGTGAGGAATATCAAAGCGCGGGTCCGTGTTCCGCGAACTCAAAATAGTGATCAGCAACAAGCAATGTTTCCAGTGATTTAGAGAGATAACTCATAATGTCGCAGGATCGGTAGGCCCGATGAGCAAAATGTTCTGGTTCTGCCGCACCCATTCGCTCGCCGATAATCGCTTCCATATCCTTCAGCGACCGCTCCAACACCGTCTGCGAACCGTGGTTCGAATCGACGGGATGGTTCGTGGCGAGCTCGGCAATTCGGCGTGAAGTGTCGTACTCGTGATGCCGCTTGTCGGCGAGAAACGCCCGAAGGGCCTCCAGCGAAAGGTACAAAGACTTCCACTCTTCCGAGTGCGACAGGAACGCGGTCACAACCTTTGTAGGATCTTTTGCAGTGGTCGGCTCCGCGAGCGCACCGCTGCCGCCCAAGACGGCATCTCGGATGGGAAGGCCGCGATCTGCGTGAGCTTTTGCTTCCTGTATCCGGGTGGGTTCCAAGGAGGACGAAAGCCCTATTACCAGACCGACGAGTTCAAGGGACGATGGGACCCAGATCCATATCACATCGGTTGAACACTACTTTTGAACACTGCCTAAGCTGGCTTGAAAATCCCGGATGAAAATGCGCGCCAAACGGGGCAAACGGGGCAATGCGCCCCGGCGACCGTGGCAAGTATGGCATCATCGGCAACGTGGAATCTGCAACTTGCGGCTAGGATTGGGGCACATCGTGTTCGAATCCCCCTCTCTCCGCCATAACCAGATCAATAGCTTACAGAGAATAAATTGCCACGTGGGCCAATGAGGACGAATTTCAGTCCTTAGCTTCCATAGTGTTTTCAATAACATGTCTCGATCCGGCGCCAAAGTGAACCCTCTCCGCCAACATTGGCCCGGCGAACCCTCTCTGTCAGTAAACAAATGCCCAAAGTGTCTTGAAAATCAGCAACTTGAGTGTGAAAGTAGAAATGATGTGAAGAGATCGCCCGACCCAACAAGACTTCGCTCGCGGACTTGCGTGTATTTTTGGTTCCGCGCGCGTGTGACGTGACGATGGCGGCCGCAGCGGCACAGACGAAGGTGCAGTACTCGGCGATCGTGCTGGGCGCGACGGGGAACGTGGGCGGACGCATCGTGCAGCTTCTGATCAAGAACCCGCTGTGCAAGAAGGTGGTGGTGGTGACGCGCCGCAAAACGGACGCCTTCGCCGACCCCAAGGCCTCCGATGGTGACTGCCCCGGCCTTGACGACGAAGGCCCGCTGCCGCGAACGGCCCCCGCAAGAGAAGTTGGGCCCCGGCGCCCGGGGCGCGACGCGAAGCCACTGACGAACGAAGAGCGGCCCGCACGTCGACGGAAGCGTCTCGACGCATAGAGCTCTCGCCAAAAAGCCCAACGCCGGCTTTCACAAATGCCAGCTTCCCAAGCTGGACGTCGCGGGTTCGAACCCCGTCTCCCGCTCCATCTTTTCAATAAGTTAGGAGGATTCCGACTTTCTGCTGAAACCCTCGAATGGAGTGCAGCGTTCTTTACCGTCCTGCAAGTTGCTCATTCTAAATAGCTCCGTCGTGAAGAATGCCAGCCTGCCACGCTGGCATTCATCAAACGCTCGTAACCCACTGAATCTGAATGCCTGAAAAGGACGACTTGAACGAAGGGACTATTAAGGCGAGGTCCAACTGCGTTTGTCGCCTTGCGGGTTGGACGCCGTCACACCACACCATACCGTCTGCTAACTTGAGTGGCAGCCGAACTAACTTGAAGTGCTAGCGGGAGCAATCTCGTGGCGGTTCAAGTCCCCTTCTCCGCACCATTTTCAGATCCAAGGGCAGCGGCGGAAAATACTCCAAGCCGACGTCTATGCCCGCGTTGCCACCAACGATCAGCGGACAATTTCCGCGGCCTTTCGGTTAGCCACACGTAAAGCTTCAGAAGGAGATGCCCCTTAGCGGGGCACCTCCTCGCGGCTCCCATCAGTCGATTCGCGCTTGGCGGCCCGGTCGAGTTTCAGAACGGAGTCGACGCGAATCTCCCAGACTCGTTGGGAGATTATGGTCTTCTGCGTACCGACAGCGAGTTCGCGCTGGTATTCGTGGCTGCGGAGTTCGCCTTCGATGGCAACATGCGCGCCTTTGGCAATGGTGGCGGCGAAATCGGCCAGTTTCCCGAAAGCCACACATCGATGCCACTCGGTGCGCGATTCCCACGCTCCAGAGTCATTCTTCCAGGACGTCTTGGTTGCCAACGAGAAAATCGCGATATTTGTTGTGTCGCTGACCTTCTTCTCGGCATCGCTGCCGATGAAACCGATAAGAGTGATTCTATTTAGGTATATACGTTTCTCCGTTTCTGCCCTTCTGTCTCGGGCACCCGGACGCGAGTGGGCGCGGCTCCCAAGGCCAGAAGCTGCTTTTCTGGGGGGAACCGGCACGGGGGAGCCAGAACCGGAACGGTGCTGTAGGCAAAGCAGAAGCTTCGCAGGCGCCGGGCGCCGCAAAAGCCCCGAAGCAGTGCCGGGACAGAGGGCAGGACAGGAAACGTGCCTAAAATGGGTCGGCGTTATGGTGGTCGCAGCTGCCGAAAAGCGCGCACTCCAAAAATCGTCGCCTCGCAGACTCCATCGGCCTGAACATTCAACGGCGTGGTTTCGGAGCGTCCGACACGGGGTGACGCCAGAAACTTTGATTGTCGTCGGACTACTTGACGAAGGTCCCATAACGTCATACCCGCCCGCGAACCGATTCGACCGTGCGCGCACTTCTGAAGAGATCGACGCCGACCGCAGCTCTGAGAACATGGGCAAATCCACAGGGGTCTCGGGCCGGTTTGCCCTCACGGGCGAATGCCTGGGATGTTCAGCCGCATCTTGTAGAGGCCGCTTCGAGCGCAGAGATACAGGGTCTTTCCGTCGTCATCCCCCCAAGCCATGTTGTGTGGATGTTTCGGGGCGATGACCGTTCCCAAGTGTTTGCCTTCAGGTGAGATGATCCACAAACCGCCTGGACCGGACACGTATAAGTTGCCGCGCTGGTCCACCTTCATGCCGTCGAGCGCGTCTTCGCCAGGCGCGGATGTCATGTCGAAGAAGACCTTGCCGTTCGACGCCGTGCCGTCGGCGTGGGCCTCGTAGCGCATTACGACCTTCTTCTTCTCATCCCAGTTGGTCACGTAGAGGTATTTTTCGTCGGGTGAAAAGGCGATGCCGTTGGGACCGGTCAAGTCGGTCGTTACCAACTGAAGTTTGCCGTTCTGCAGTGAGAAGACGCCGCTGAACGGGAGTTCCTTCCGCGGGTCGTCGAAGAACTTGGGGAGGCCGAATGGCGGATCGGTGAAGTACAGGGTGCCATCTGACTGGTAGACCAGATCGTTCGGGCTATTCAGGCGCTTGCCTTCATAGCGGTCAGCGAGCACCGAGAGGCTACCGTCCTTCTCCAGACGGGTCACCCTACGGTTGCCGTGTTCGTTGATCGTGAGCCTGCCCTGCTGATCGAGCGTCAGCCCGTTCGAGCCGGGTTGCCCGTACTCGGCGATGTCCGCGCCGGAGTAGCCGCTCGGTTGGCGGAAGACCGTGAGTTCGCCGTCCTTGGTGTATTTGTACTGGGTGTTTGCATTCGGATCGCTGAAGATCAAATAGGCGCCGTCGCGCACCCAGATCGGACCTTCGGTGAATTGAAAACCTTCTGCCAGCTTGAAGATCTTTGGGTTCGGGCCAACAATCTCGTTGATCGCGGGATCTTTGCGCACCACTTCTACATTCACTTCACTGGGTGTGATCGCTATCGGGCCGCGCTCGCCCCTATAGAAATCAAGCTTCGCCAGCCGCATCCAGATGAAGTTGGTGGGCGGGTTGGACAGCGGGCCATTTGCACCAAAAACCGCGATTTGGATTTTATGTCCGGGCTTTACGTCGCGCCCGATGACAAGCCGTTTCGAAGTGTTCCAACCGGCGATTACCGAACCGCCCTGTTGTCCGACGGCACGGGTTAACTCACCATCTACCCAGATCTCGGCGTAGTCGTCCACTGAAGTCTCAAAAACGACCGTGGATCCCAGTGTGGAAAACTCGCCCACCTGTTCGGGAATGATGATGCGGGTGCGGTACCAGTTGAAGCATAGCCTCCCTGTGGAACGCCGTTCGTCGAGTGATGTGGGGCTGATCTGTTCCCATTGAGAGTCATCGAAATCAGCGCCGCCGGCATGGGGAGAGTAGTCGTAGGTCTTGACCGGCC
>JAIQFL010000418.1 GCA_020073365.1 Terriglobia bacterium
TGATGATCGAACAAACGTCCACATCGATCAAGTTCAGGATACCGCCCGAGGCGAAGCCTGGGCGCTTCGCACCGATGGTCCTCACCAAAGGAAAGAATCCGAAGCTGATTGAACAACCGGTTAAGATGACCGTCGAGCCGGAGACCGCCGCCGGGCGGGGGAACCCCTGCCGTATCGCTATCGGGTAAATGGGGCGGCTTGCATCCGGGAGCATCTGAACGGGTTTGGGCGCCATGGAGAAGGATTTCAGATACATAGAATTACGAGTGCCGCCCCGCCGTTTCGAGAATTGGGAACGATTCCTGGCGGCCACCCCGGAATACTCGATCGGCCTGGAGGTCATCGACGACACGCCGGGTCGCCGGGGAAACCACATCCATTTCGACCATCATTCGGGCGTGGTCCGCGAGGCCACCATGAGTGCCGCTATGCAGGCCTACATCGCCGTCCGTCAGGGGCGGCTGATGCAAAGATGGCTTCCGCACCAGTGTCCTCTGCCCGTGTACGTATGGAACGCCGACCAGGATGTCTGTCTGGCTTCGTTCATCCTCGAGTACCACGAATTGCTGGAACAATTCCACTCCGATCCGTTGTTGCGCTGGATTGTCCAATTCAATAACAAAATCGACGTCTGCGGCGGGCTGTACCCGGTCGATCTCGCCGAATTGGTCCGGAACCACTTCACCTGGGTCTTTGAACCATTCCGCGAGCAGCGGATGATCGGCAAGACGGAGGGAGACGAAGGGCTGGTCAGGCTTACCATCCGCCGGGTCTGTGACCGTCTGGAAGATCTTCTGCAAGGAAGAGCAGGCATTTCCCCTATCACCACCGTCCCGGAAATCCTGTACACGTCGCCTCACGGCTTTGTCATCGCGGACGAGAAAGGCGATCCAAACTCCCGCCTGGTGCTGGCGGCGCAGGGACACACGAACCTGATCAGCCTGGTGTGCCGGCGCAAGAATGGGCGATACACCTACAGTGTGATTCGTGGTTCTCCCTACGACGAAGACACCTTCCAGGTTGCGGGATTGATTCAGGCTTTCCAAGCAGCCGAGGATCTGCCGGATGCCAGGATCTGGGGAGGATCCAACCTGGCTGCCGGCTCGGACAGCGAATTGGGTAGCAGTCTACCCTGGACGAGGCTCCGGGATATTGCCGAGGCGATAGTCGGCGAGGCATCGCGCAAGTACGTGACAGCAGCACCCCGTGAGAGACGATCACCGTTCGGGATCCTTGTAGTGATGCACCCCGCTGAAACAGCGAAACTTCACGGCCTGCTGCACGAATGCGGCGCCGAGGTGTTCACGGCGTCTACCTGTGTGGAGGCCAGCCGCGCCCTCCATCCCGGCAATTCGCTTCGGGCCATTTTTAGCACGCGATGGTTGCCAGACGGAGGATTCCGGGATTTGGTAGAGATGGGCAAGCGGTGCCCGGAGCCGACACCGCTGATCCTGTTTTTGCCGCAAGTCGACGGGGGTTGGATTGACCTGCTCGAGGCCGGGGCCTTCGATCTGGTCGTGGAGCCATATCGCCGCGAGAAAATCGAGCGGGTTATCGCGGAGCTGGCGCCCTACACACGAGCACCCTCCGCAACCGAGCCATAGCGAGCCGCGCACGTCTGGGTCCGGACAGACTTCAGCCGCGCATTATGCGGCCAGTACGGAAGCCGGTGCCTGCAACTCGCGTTCTGCGCGGAACCAGTCTTCCTCCGGTGAACCGTCTGGACACCCGCGGGCTTCCCAATACAAATACGCCAGACGGGCGACTTCATCATGCTCCGCGACGCAGGCCGCAAGGGCGGCTGCCGGGGCGGGATTGGTTGCTGTGATCTCCGTTTCCGCAGCGTCACGAGCAAGGCTGCGGGCCTTCGCTTTCGCACTTCCTTCTTTCGCCATCTCGGCCTCCATATCCTTCCTTCTTGCGACCTTCATTAACGGCCACCAAACACAGCACGCACTTTCGTCCTGGTCAGGGCACCGCTTTCTGCGGAGTTTGGTGGCTTCCGCAGCCCGGCCGTTCGTTCCCGTTGGTTCTGGTGAAAGCGGCACGCCATACTCACCACTCGAAGCAGTTCCGCGTCGTCGAAGGGTTTTATCAAGAGATCATAGGCGCCAACGTTCAGCACTTCCGCCCACAGGCGTTCGTCCGCCAAGCGGTCGGCGACGATCAGCGGCGGCGGGTTCACGAGGTCCTGGATTTCGTGAAGAAGGTCCTTCCAGGAGTGGCCGTCGGAGAAGTAGCTCTCGCTGATGACCGTTCCGATGGAGGACGTGCGCAACGCAGTTCGCGCTCCTCGAAATGTGCGGTTGAATCGTAACTTCCAACTCGATTTGCCCAATATTCTGCCGAGCGACGTACGATCGTCTCCAGGGGGGAAAACCGCCAACACGGTTTGATATGCGATCGGCTCTTCTGCCACGTTCCACCACCTATACAGAATCCCGCACGGGGGCGGGCCTGCGGCCTGGCTGGCTCTCCACCGATCTCTGTTGTCCCGCTTGGGGAGGTATCTGACCCCCGCCAGCGTCCCTATGTCCACTGCGCCGGTGAGGCAACGCAATGTGGCTCGCAATCCCGATGGGCAGAGCGAATGAACTATGTGATTCGGATACATCTATAGTTGGTAGAATCGCACCGGTTGTCAAGTGGTGCAATTTTGCACCCCTTTCAGGCACGTCGCCGGTGCGGTAGAATGAAAACGAAAAGGAGATACGATTCTCCATTAACTCCCAGCGGGGAGGTGAGCCACAATGCCGGGCAACCTCATCCAGCGCCGCACGGGCCGCAAAGGGGACCGGGGAGGATCACTTGATTTTCCGAGAGGGACCAGGCTGTTCGATTCCAACCATCCTCCCCGTTGCCTGTACCTGTTACGCTCCGGACGAATCCAGTTGGCGAGTGGACGCCAGGCAATCGTCGACTATCTCACCACGGGTGATTTTTTCGGAGAGAAGTTCCTACTCAGCTCGCAGCGCGGAGACCAGGTTGCCAAGAGCCTGGCACCGGTGCGGGTGTCCGCTTTCAGCAGATCTGAACTAGTGAACCTTATGCAGCAGGACCGCCGCTTCGCACTGCGGCTGCTGAAGAATCTGGCTCTTCGTCTGGACCGTCACGAAGAAAGAATCCGAGACTTCGTCGCGGAACGAGCGGAGCGAAGACTCGCGCGGCTGCTCTTCAGTTTCCTGCCTGCCAGGGCCGCCTCTGGTTGGGTTCGGCTGTGTTTCAGCCCAAGCAACTCCGAATTGGCCAAGACGATTGGCACAACTCGGTGGCGGATCGCCCACTTCATGCGCCATTTCCAGCAATTGGGCTGGCTGGACCGCCGGCCGGACCTCTGGGTCCTCTGTGAAGGTATCCGGGAGTTTCTGGAGCCAGCGGCCAAAAAGGGCTGAGCGCGCATCGCGGACGAGAAAGGCAATCGAAACTCCCGCCGGCTGCTTGTCAACCGGCTCCTTTTATTTAAGAGTAAATTGTCTTATAATCTGATTAGCCCGGTTTCCCGGAGCAAAGGAGGGAACCCGTGAAGATCCTCAAGCTTCCGAAAGAGAAGCTAGATCTTTTCGCCTCGGTCGTCCAGCAGTTTGGCGAGCTGCACGCGCCGGTCGAGCAGGACGGCAAGTACGTCTTCAAGCGGCTGGCGCGGTGGTCGGATGCGCGGCTGGAATACGACCGCACCATCCTGCCGCCCAAGAAATACTTCCTGCCGCCGCGGGAGACTCTGTTCCGTTACCGGCCCGGTGAGGGCTTCGTTCCGCACACCGATGGGTTGGATCAGCGGATCATCCTGTTCGGCGTGCACGCTTGCGATGTTTACGCGATCAACATCCTGGACCGGGTATTCGCGGGGAAGTATCAGGACCCGTACTACCAGGCGCGGCGGAAGAACATCGCGATCATCGGAATCGACTGTTCACCCGACAAGCACTGCTTCTGCCGTTCCATGCGAGCGGATTTCGTCGACCACGGGTTCGACCTGTTCTTCTATGACACGGGCAACTACTACCAGGCACTGGTCGGCACGGCGCTGGGCGATGACATGGTGCAGGCCACTGGCAGCCTCTTCGAGCCGGTGGACGGAACCGATATCGACGACTACAAGCGGCGTTCCTGGAACAAGCGCCGCGCGTTCCAGCTCGACGTGGAGATCCGCGATCTGCCCGAGATCTTCGAGATGGAATACCAGAGCGAGATCTGGGAGGAGCTGGGAGAGAAGTGCCTCTCCTGCGGCAGTTGCAGCATGGTCTGTCCCACGTGCTACTGCTATGACGTCGCCGACCACGTGGAGCTGGGGTCGCGGGCCGGCCGGCGCGCGCGCTCCTGGGACTCCTGCCTGTTCGCGAACCATGCGCTGGTGGCCAGCGGCGAAAACTTCCGCGGGCCGCGCGCCAGCCGCATCAAATTCCGCTTCTATCACAAACAGCGCGGCTTCGTGGCCGAATACGGCCGGCCGAGCTGCGTGGGCTGCGGGCGGTGCATCAGCGCCTGCCCGGTGAGCATCGATGTCGTACAGGTGATCGACCGATTGCGGAGGGTGCAAGATGTTGCTAGCCGATGAAGTTGCCACCTACCACCCCGTCCTGAGCGCCAATCCGTACCAGCCGCACATGGCGCGCATCGTGCGCATATATAAGATGGTGGACAACAACTACCTGTTCACCCTGCGTTTCGTGGAGGACCACCTGGCGCGCGCGTTCCGCCACCAGCCGGGCCAATTCATCATGCTCAGCGTGCCGGGTGTGGGTGAAATGCCGATTTCGGTTTCTTCCTCCCCGTCGCGCCCCGAAGTGCTGGAGTTGTGCGTGCGGCGCGTGGGGCGGGTGACCAACGCGCTCTATCGCATGCGCACCAATGATGCGGTGGGCGTGCGCGGGCCGTACGGAAACGGCTATCCGATGCAGGAGATCATGGGCAACGATCTGCTGCTGGCGGCCGGCGGCCTGGGCATGGCGCCGTTACGGTCCCTGCTCTGGTATGCGCTCGATCACCGCGACAAGTTCAACAACATCACCCTCATGTACGGCGCCAAGCGCCCGGACGACATGCTCTTCCGCGAAGAGCTGCTGGCGCTGGTGGACCGCACCGACATCAACTGCCTGCTGACGGTGGATGCCGACCCCGCCGGAACGTGGAAGAACCACGTGGGGCTTCTGCCCACTCTCTTCGACCATGCAAAAATCGACCCGTTGCGCAGTTACGCCGCGGTCTGCGGACCGCCCGTAGTCTACAAGTTCATTCTGCAGCGGCTGCTGGACCTCGGTTTTCCCAAGAACCGCATCCTCATGTCGCTGGAGCGGCGCATGAAATGCGGAGTTGGAAAGTGCGGCCATTGCAGCATCGGCTACAAGTACACCTGCCTGCAGGGCCCCATCTTCACCTACTGGGACGCTATCAACCTGCCGGAGATGATCTGATGAGCAAGCCTACTGTGGGCATCTTCGGGCTTACAGGATGTGCCGGCGATCAGCTCGTGATCCTGAACTGCGAGGACCGGCTCCTGGACATCGTCGCTCTGATCGATATCCGTGACTTCCTGATGGCTTCTTCGGAAAACGACGACGCCTGCCCTCTCGATATTGCGCTGGTGGAAGGCGCGGTTCTGAGCCGGCGGGATGCGGACAAACTTCGCGCCATCCGGCAGCGATCCAAGATCCTGGTGGCGCTCGGTACCTGCGCCGTCTGGGGTGGGGTGGCGGCCATGGACCGCGGCACGGACCGCGCGAGGCTGCTCGAGGAAGTCTACGGCGAGAGGGGACTCGAGTACGATTCGAGCCCTGCCCAGGCCCTGCACGAGCTGGTGAAAGTGGACCTCAACATCACCGGCTGCCCCGTTGAGAAGGAGCATTTCATCGCGGCGGTGGCGGCGCTGCTGAATGGCGATACGCCGCTCTATCCCGAGTATCCGGTATGCACGGAGTGCCGGATGCGGGAGAACAACTGCCTGCTGATCGAGCGCGGCGAGCTCTGCTGCGGTCCGATTACGGCCGGCGGCTGCGAGGCGCGTTGTCCCGAACTGAGGGTTCCGTGCGCCGGCTGCCGCGGACCTGCGGGCGACGCCAACGTGCCGTCCCTCATGGCCATGCTGGAACAGAAGGGCTTTGACCGGCAGCAACTCGCCGCCCGCCTGCGGACGTTTGCGCCGGATGGAGTTGCGCAATGAGCACCATCGTGATCGAGCACCTGGCCCGCGTGGAAGGCCACGGCGGCATTACGGTCGAGTTAGAAGGCGATGCGGTGACGAACGTGCGCTTCGACGTTTTTGAAGGGGCACGCCTGCTGGAGCCGCTGGCCCGGGGCAGGCGCTTCGATGAGGTGGCTCCCATCCTTTCGCGCATCTGCGCCATCTGCTCGGTGGCCCACGCACTGACGTCGCTGAAGGCCACCGAGAGCGCGTTCGGCGTCCGCGTCAGCCCGCAGACGGAGACGCTGCGCGAGTTGCTGTTCCGGGGCGAAAGCATCGAGAGCCATGCCCTCCACCTGTTCCTGCTGGCCGTGCCGGACTATCTGAACTATCCGAGCGCCACGGCGTTGGCAGGGGACAAGCCGGCTGCGGTCCTGCTCGGACTGCGCCTCAAGAAGCTGGGCAACCAGATTCAAGAGGCCATCGGCGGACGGGCGGTCCATCCCGTAAACGCAGTCCCCGGGGGCTTTGGCAGGGTGCCAACATTCGACCAGTTGATCGCGTTGCGCAGCGGCCTGATGCAGGGCATCGCGGACGCCGATGCGGTGATCGACCTGGTGGCATCGCTTCCCGCGGCGGACTTCTGCCACTCGGATACATTCTATGCCGCACTGCGGTCGCCAAACCTGGATCGCTACTACGGCGGCGACGAAGTGATGGTAGTGTCGAGCGGCAACCGGGCGATCGTGCGCGCGGCCGATTATCGGGAGCTGACCAACGAAAAGGCCGTGCCGCACTCCCACGCCAAGCACAGCACGTTCCGCGGGAACCCGTTCATGGTGGGTGCGCTGGCGCGGCTGACCGTCAATCCGCGGCGGCTGACCGGAAGGCTCGCGGTCGCGATGAAGCGCCTCAAGCTGCTTCTGCCGGCCGACAACCCGATGGACAACAATAAAGCCCAGGCGCTGGAGCTGATCAACGATCTGGAGCGGGCCCTGGAGAGCATCGAGCAACTGCTGCGTGAGGGGGTGAAGGACGAGCGCCCGATGCCGGTTCATCCGCGCGCGGGAACCGGCACTGCGATCACGGAAGCTCCGCGCGGCCTGCTGATCCACAGTTACACCTACGACGGCGACGGCAGGATCACGGCGGCGGACGTGATCACGCCGACGGCCCTGAACGCCGCCAGCCTGGAACTGCATCTCCGGCGCGCGGTGGAACAGTGCGCCGACCGGGATGAAGCGGTCATCTCGAAGCGGCTGCAGATGATCGCGCGCGCTTATGACCCTTGCATCTCGGGTTCCGTCCACCTGGTGCGCAAGCGATGAAACCGGTCCTGGCGATCGGCCTGGGCAACCCGCTGATGGGCGATGAAGGCATCGGGTGGCATATAGCAGAGCGGTTGGCGGCCGATCCGAGGCTGCCGGAACACGTGGAGGTCATCTGCGGCGGAACGGACCTGATCCGCTATGCCGGCGAGATGGATGGGCGAAGCCGGGTAGTTCTCATCGATGCGATCGAGGACGGCTCTGACACGGGCACGGTCACGGTGTTCGATCGGGATTTCAGCGGGTTGGAGGAGCACCAGGAGCATGCGCATCACCTGTCGGCGATCGAGGCCGTGGGACTCCTCAGGCTGATTGCGTCCACCAGCTTCACCTTTCTCGGGATCTCGATTGCATCCGCCAGGTTTGAGCCGGCGCTGTCGCCTTCGATGGCTGCGCGGATGCCCGCGATTCTGCAGGAGGTGCTCGAGAATCTGCTCTGAGCTACCCGCAATCTGCCGCATGGCGGAGCCGTTCGCCGGGCTAAAGGGCCAGAGTCGCTCGCAATGCCGCTTCAAACTCCGTTAGATCTGGGAGGGTCCCGATAACCCGGTCGATCTCCGAGTATCGAACAGTGGCGAGATTGTCGGCCATGATCACCGAATCCGTCAACAGACCTGAGCACTTGGCGTTCTCGCTGCCTATCTTCACGGTCACCATGCTCGGGACTCCCGCGCGAAGCATGTTGCTGGTGATCATCGCCACGATCGTCTGAGGCAGGTCTGAGCCCAGTTGATCTGCTTGGGCAACCAGCGCTGGCCGACGTTTCGACGTACGCAGGTTCGAGTCTGGAAATAACACCAAGACGATCTCACCGCGACGGCAATTCATCGTAGACGGCCATCTCCGGGCGATCCCAATCCTCTGCAAACGAGGCTAGCCGGCGCCGCAGATCCGCCGCCTGAAACTCGTCGATTCCTCTTTCTCGAAGATCGACGGAGCCGGCGGGTTGCACAACCGTCACAATGACGCGCGAACCCTCGGCTTCGGCTAGCGGTTCCGCCAACTCCACTCTCCCGTTGCGGTACACCCCTTCAACAGACTTCACCATACACCCCATTATGCCGCAAAGCGCCGCTCTGCAGCCGCCCCTCCGCCCCTCAAACTCCGGGCATCGAGGAGAATCGGGTACGGGCCTCGAACCACCCAGGTTCCGAAAAGTGTCGAGTGCTACCCGTTAAATGAACCGTATCGGAGCTACCCGTGGTGCTGAAACGGGTGCCATCTCTTCAGGGGCGCCACCACCAGTCTGACACAGGCACAGAAATGCGCCAGAATTCCCGGCTGGCCCGTGGCGGGTCTGTGTGCGGCCAGCGGACGCGGTGTCCCGAAGAGCTCCTGCATGTCATGATCCATTTCGGCCCGATAGGATCTTCGTTTCCGCAGGATCGATACCGATCCGCAGAGCAATCCAACCACCACCACCAGGATGCACAAGACGACGGCGGCTCCCAGCAGGGCATTCGTCAGACTAAGCCAGAAGGTTTTGGGAAGCCAAAGATGAACCATGCTCGTACCCCGCTATCGGGCCGGGCGGCCCAATGCCGAGAAGTTGCCCGGCCCGCTCTACTACCTCAGGAATCGCCGACAGGACATCGGGGTGGATGGGGCCGCCGGCCGTCGTCGAATCCGCAGCCTCGACCGCTATGATTGTGGTCTGTTCAGGCACGGGCAGATGCAGGCGCCTGGCGACCTCCACCACCTCGAAGAGGCCCAAAAAATGGGGCGAGCCGCCCGGCGCAACGTCCACCTGATCGCTCGTGAAGATGTGGACTGTACCCGGCTTCGCGCCGCCCGTAATGATGCTGTCCACCACCAGCAGGCGGGTCGCTCCCAGCAGGTCGTCCAGCAAGCCAAAACCAGCGGATGCGGAACAGCGGACCTCGACTTGCGCTCCGTAGGCGTGCTCTACTTCTCGCGCCGCCAGGATGCCGAAAGCATCGTCGGCGAGGATCTCGTTTCCCAGGCCAAGGACACGAATTGCTACGCGGTCATTCTCTGTGGATGCTTCCATCGGCGTTGCGCCTCAACGCGGTGAGCGGTCGACCGCTCGGGTCGCGCAC
>JAIQFL010000419.1 GCA_020073365.1 Terriglobia bacterium
CACGCTGGGATCCAGCGGATAGAAGTAGAGGTTGTTGTGGCTCTTGCCGAAAATAAACTCGTTCACCAGGGTGGACGAAAAGCTCTTCGTCACGTGGATCACCTGTCCCCGTCCGGGCTGCCCGAAGACCGTGGGCGTCAACGAGTAATTGATGCCCCCGTTGACCCACATGCCGTAGGGGGTGTTCTGCTCGTCCTTGTCGTGGATGTAGCGATAGTAGACCTGCAAGGACGGCGTGATGTTGTAGTCGATGCGGAACAGGTCTTCGCGCTTGGGATAGGCCCCCGAATATTGGCTGCGGTAATTCCGGTTGTACACCTGCGCCGGATCGGGGTCCGTGTAGTTCGGCAGAGGGAAGAAATTCAGCATCGCCGAGCCGAGCGTGCTGAAGCGGGTCTTGGGGACAATATTGCCGGAGAACGGCTGTTGCGTCAGCGGATCGTAGATCGTGATCAACTGGCCGGCGGAATTGACGCTGTGGGAGAAATCGCCGTTGCGCTCATCCTGCGTTGGCGTATGGACAAGCTGGGTTCCGTAGTTCTTGCGCATGCCGGTGTATTCCTGGTCCCAGAAGAAGAACAGCTTGTCCCGGCCCTTATTGAACAGCTTGGGGATGTACACGGGACCGCCGATTGAGTAGCCCGTGATGCGATAGCGGTAAGGAGATTTCGCTGTGTTGGTCTTGTTGTTACCCCAGCTATTGGCGTTCAGCGACTCGTGGCGATAGTAGTCGTAGGCGGTAGCGTGAAAATCCTTCTGGCCTCCCTTGGTGATGACCGAGACGGTCCCCAGGGAATTCCGCCCGTATTCCGCCTGGTAGTTGCTGGTCAGCACCTTGATCTCCGCGATGGCGTCCATGTTGGGTTCGAACTGTAAGGTCTCGTTGGAACCCGTGTCCATGGCTGTCACGCCGTCCAGCGTGAAATTTTTCTGGTTCTGGCGGCCGCCGTTGATGTAGCTGCCGCGTTGCGAGTCGGGCGTGGTGGTTTCGCGGCCTTGACTGCCGTCATCCACGATGCCCGGGATGGTAACCATGTACGCGTACAGGTCGCGTCCCTTCACCGCAATGTTCTGCAACTGCGACTGGTCGATGGTGCCGGATTTCTCACCAGTGGCGAGTTGGATTTGCGACACCGCGCCGGATACTTCAACCTTCTCTGTAAGCGCGCCGACTTCCAGGGTCAGATTGCCTAGCGTACGGACCTGACCCGCGGTAACGACGATGCCCTTGGATTCCAGCGTCTTGAAGCCGGTGGCCTTCACCATGAAATCGTAAGTCCCGGCCAGGACGATGTTAAACACACACGAGCCTTCACCGTCGGACTTGACGGTCGCCACGGCGCCCGTGGCCTGGTTGGTCAGCAGGCATTCGGCCCCGACCACCGAGGCGGTGGTGATGTCCACGATGTTAGCGCGTACCGAACTGGATACGTTCTGTGCCAGCGCAAGACTCGTTGCGCAGAGGAACAGCACAATGGATGCGAGGATCTTCTTCATGTAACCCCCGTTACCCGGCGCTCCGGCCGGAGGCCCGCCAGCCCAAACAAGGATGTCGGGCTCAAACAGAATTTCACCCCTGAAAATCTTTAGCAGGTCTAGACTACTCCTTTGCGCGAGAAAATTCAATAGGAGTTTGAGCGAGATGCAAACTATTTGAGGAGCACCCGGCGGGTTCGCAGCCAACTGAAATAGGGAACGGATCGAATCCGGGCGGCGTGAGCAGCCGCGCGCCCGGATCGGGGGAGAAATCAGGGGATTTTCTTTGAGGTCGTAAATTGCGATCTCAGCAGCCATCGACCACTCGACGTCTTCGTTCTGTTCTGCCTTCGCGTTTCTTGACAGAATCCGCCCATTTGCTATGCTTCCAGCAGGAGTCGGAGTACCCGGTTTCCCGCCTCTCATGCTTTTACATTTTTATGACCACCCTCGTTAAGATTAAACGCAAAGGATTGATGACTTTACCCAGCCGTTTTCGCTCGGCTGTTGGCGTGTCTGAAGGCGACATGATTGAGATCTCCGTCGAGCGTGGCAAGATCGTGCTTACTCCCCAACTCGTGATCGATCGTTCCAAGTTCCCAAGCGCCGATGATGAACACACTCCAGCTCAGCGCCGGGCCATCAATCGGGGTATCGCTCAGAGTGAAAAAGAGTATGAACAGGGACGGTCCTTCGGGCCGTTTAACACTCACGAGGAGTTCATTGCATCACTGCATAGGGAATCGGCAAAACTGCGCGGAACGAAACGAAAACGCCCGGCAAAATGAGGCTCGATTTCACGCCGCACTTCACGCGCAGCTACACTAAGGCGCCGGCTCACATCCAGCGCGCCTTTGATAAACAATCCGCGTTGCTTATCCAAAATCTCCGTCACCCGTCGTTACGCGCAAAGAAGTTCGACGAGGGCAGCGATCTCTGGCAGGCCAGGGTGACAGGATCCTGGCGATTCTACTTCAAAATCGTCGGTGAACTCTACCGCCTGGAGGAGATCAAAGCCCACCCAAAATAACCACGATGCCCCGAAGAGCCTCCAATCTTCATAAGCCGGGAGGGCGAACCTGGACCGGCCGTCGAACATGGCCGGAGCCGCGCGGCAGCAAGCCGGGAAGACTGGTCTATGAGGGACTCGCGCGGACTGCGGGGCCGCCTCACCCTGAGGTTGTCAGCTCCCCTGCGGCCAAAGCCAATCCGAATTACACCCACCAGGCGGCGGCAGGCTGCTCGCGAATGACGATGCCATTCAGGAACGACGCGGCCTTCGTCAGTCCTTCCTCGGGCGAAAGGATGCTGTCCTCATGCTCGATCGAGAGCACGTAGTCGTAACCGAACATACGCAGCGTGGAGATGAACTCCTTCCACCACTCCGCGCCGTGGCCGTAGCCGCAGGTGCGGAAGATCCATGCGCGGTTCCGTTCGTCGGTGTAGCTCTTGGTGTCGAGCACGCCCGTCAGCGGCAGGTTGCGCTCGTAGATCTGGGTGTCCTTGGCATGCACGTGGAAGATCGAGTCGCCCAGCACGCGGATGGCGGCGATGGGATCGATGCCCTGCCAGAACATATGGCTCGGATCGTAGTTGCAGCCGATCGATTTTCCGGCGATGGCGCGCAGCTTCAGCATGGTCTCCGGGCTGTAGACCACAAAACCCGGGTGCATCTCGATGGCGACCTTCACCCCGTGGTCGGCGGCAAACTGCGCGTGCCTGGTCCAGTAGGGCGTCACCACCTTATCCCACTGCCATTTGAGGATCTCGAGATAGTCCGGCGGCCACGGGCAGGTCACCCAGTTGGGCCACTTGGAGTTCGCCGAATCCCCCGGGCAGCCGCTGAAATCGATCACTACGGGGACACCGAGTTTCTCCGCCAGCCGAATGGTCTTCTTGCTGACTTCCTGGTCGTGCTTCGCCCGCTCCTTGTCGGGATGCAGCGGATTCCCGTGGCAGCTCAGCGCGCTGATGGTGAAACCATGATCCGCCAGCTTTTGGCTGAACTCGTTCAGCTCACGCTTTCCGTCGAGCATCGAGAGTTTGCAATGGGCATCGCCAGGGTAATTCCCGGTACCGAGTTCCACGGTATCGATGTTGTTGCTCTTCAGCTTCTTCAAAACGTCTTCCAGCGATAATTGCGACAACAGCGGGGTGAATACGCCGACTCTCACGCAGTTCTCTCCTTAGTTTGGATAACGGCCAAAAACAGAATATCATTATCTGGCATGAAGAACACGCGTCGACTGGTGTTTCGGGCCTGTCCAAGCGGAGCAGTGCTCCTGGCCTGCCTCTGGTTCGCCCCGGCTCTCGCCCAGGCCGCCGAGCCGCATTTCGAAATCTCTTTCGCCGCGCCTGTGCATGACGGTCCCATCACCGGCCGGGTTTTCGTGGCCGTGGCCAAGGCCGAGAGCCCGGAACCCATCCGGCAGATAAGCTCCTTACCCGGCAAAACTCCGTTCTTCGGAGTCGATGTCGAGCAACTGTCCCCCGGCCGCGCCGCCATCGTAGACAGCCGCACCCCCGGCTATTTGGCCAACAGCCTCAAGGAGGTCCCGGCGGGCGACTACTACGTGCAGGCGCTGGTCAACGTTTACACGCAGTTTCACCGCTCCGACGGGCATACCATCTGGGCCCACATGGACCAATGGGAAGGGCAGAATTTCACCCGGTCGCCGGGGAACCTGTATAGCGCCGTCCAGCGGGTCCACCTGGACCCCGCCGCGGGTTACGACGTGAAGCTGGAGCTGACCAAGGTGCTTCCGCCGGTGGAGGTCCCGCCCGACACGGCCTGGATCAAGCGCATCAAGATCCAGAGCCCGCTCCTGACGAAATTCTGGGGCCATCCGATGTACATTGGGGCGACCGTGCTGCTGCCCAAGGGTTACGACGAGCATCCCGCCGAACACTACCCCACCATCTACATCCAGGGACATTTCGGCCTGAACGCGCCGTTCGGTTTCAACGACCGATCCGCTGGTGGGGGCGCGGGCCCGGGAGGCCGCGCCGGTTCCGCCGAGTTTTCCCAGGCGTGGATGTCCGACAATTTCCCACACATGTTCGCTGTGACCTTCCAGCACCCCACGCCCTACTTCGACGATTCCTACGCCGTGAATTCGGCCAACAACGGCCCCTACGGCGACGCGCTTCTGAAAGAGCTGATCCCTCACCTGGAGGAACACTTCCGCATGATTCGCGCGCCGTATGCCCGCGTGCTGACGGGCGGTTCCACCGGCGGCTGGGAGTCGCTGGCGCTCGAGGTTCTGCATCCCGACTTCTTCGGCGGAACCTGGACCATGTATCCCGACCCCATCGATTTCCGCCGCTACGGAATGGTGGACATCTACTCCGACGACAATGCTTTTGTCGCGCCCGGCTTCGACTACATGGTCCCGGAGCGTCCCTTGCTGCGCACGCCCGAGGGACAGGTCATCATGACCATGCGCCAGTTGAGTCAGTTGGAGGAGGTGCTGGGCACCCACGGCCGTTCCGCACAGCAACTCGAGGCGTGGGAGGCCGTGTACGGCCCCGTCGGCGAGGACGGCTACCCGCGCCCGCTGTGGGACAAGCGCACCGGCAAGATCGACCGCTCCGTCGCCACGTACATGCGCGAGCACGGCTATGACCTCGCGGCGTACATGAAGGACAACTGGGCGAAGCTCGGTCCGGAGTGGAAAGGCAAGCTGCACCTCTACGTCGGCGACATGGACAATTTCTACCTGAACCTGGCCGTGTACCTGATGGAAGACTACCTGAAGACCACCGATGCCGACGCCACCTTCGAGTACGGCCGCCCCAAGAAAGGCCACGGCTGGCAGCCCATGACCAACGCCGAACTGGTGAAAATGATGGCGGCGCAGATCCAGAAAAACTCGCCACCTCAGTAGGGCCGGCCGGTGGAAATTGGTAGACTGATCGCTCATGGTTCTCGCGCGGATCGCGTGCATCGCCATATTGCTCACCGCGGCTGCGCCAGTCGCCCGGACTGCCGGCGCTCTAGAACCTGGCACCGGTTCGTCGGAACACAGCCGGGCGATCTCTCTCCGCAAGCGGGTCCACGTCAACACCCTGATCACCGAACCGGGTACCATCGAGATCGAATGGGGCGGCGCTTTCTCCGTGGGCGGTGACTTCACGTTTCCGGCCGCGATCAAGTACACCCCGGAGGGAAGGCACGCGTACTGGGGCCGCACCGAGTTCAGCGCCAGCTTCGATTCCTTATCCAGCAACGTGGATTCCGGGACCAGGGTCACCAACTTCAGCGACCGCGTGAGCTTCGCCGCCACGTGCGTAGTCCACGATGGAGACAAGCTGGATGTGGCCTTCGCGCCGCAAGTTTCCGTCCTGCTGCGCGGCGGCCAGGGAGCGCGCCTCGGCGCCACTGCCATTGCCCGATACGATGCCGGCCGGAGCAGCGCGGGCGTGACCCTTACCTGGACGGCGCCCACGGCCTCGTCCGATACCAATCCGGCGGGCACCATGGACATCGGGGCCGGCTACGGCTTCCGCCTCAAACCGTCGGGGCCCCTCGGTCATTTGACGCCGCACACCAATTGGCTCTACGAAAAATCGACGGGCGCCCAGCGCCAGGTCTCGGTGTTCGAGGGTGTGGAGTATCAGATCACCGACAAGTTCGCGGTCGATTTTTCGGCGCAACACTTCAGTGTGTGGGGAGGCTCGACCGATCATCAGATCGTGGTCGGCCTCACCGTGAACACAGGCCGTCTGCGGGGCGAACGGCACTGATAGCAGGAGCAGGTAAACTGTAAAGCGAAGGCACGTCGCCGGCGCAAAATGAGGGGCGGGCGCCAAACCGGATGGGACCGACAACCTCTGAGAACGATGACCCGCGAAGCAAGGTCATACATCAACATCAGCGGGACGTTCTATTACCTGTGCAGCATTCTGGACGGCTGCAGCCGATACATCGTCAACTGGGATCTGCGGGAATCGATGACTGAGGACGACATCGAGATAATCTTGGAGCGGGCAAAGGAGCAGTACCCGGAGCGCGGTTGGCTACATCACCCCGAAGGACATGCTCGCCGGGCGGCAGCGGGAGATCCACGCCGAGAGGGATCGGAAGTTGGAGGTGGCGGCGACAAATCAGCCAGGTGGATGGGTGGCTGAGGCTACCGTGCCTTCCTTCCGCGGGGCCTAGACCGGCAAGCCCACACGTTTCATTAGGTCCGAGTAACGCGGATCCGAACGCACGCTATCGAACATCATCGACGCCAACTCGAGAACCTGGCATGCGCGAGTCTGATACGCCTTCTCCAACCAACGGAACGTCGAGTCCGCATCGCCCAGCCCGGCGTAGATTACGGCGAAATTCGCGGGAGAGACATATCGTTGCTGGGACAGCATCGTGAGCTCTTCCAACATGGTGCCAGCCTTCGCTCTGTCTCCGGCGCGTCCATAGACATGGCCCAAAAGTGCTCGAAACACTGGGCCATCATTCATGCCGCGGCCTTTCGTCAGGCAGGCGATGGACTTCGGATGGTCACCCTTGCCGGCGTAGGCGAGGCCCTGCCACCAGAGCGCATTGACGAAGTGCGGGTCAAGGTCAAGCGCCTGCTGGCCGGCTCGGATGGCTTCGTCAAAGCGGCGGGCACGAAAGAAAATCATCGCGCGGTTGCTTAGGCTGTGAGGCGAAACCGGGTCCAGCGCCACCGCTCGCCCCGATTCCGCGATGGCATCGCCGTACCGTCGCGCGCGGGTGAGATGCTCGGCGTACCACAAGCGCGTTTGCAGGTGGCTGGGATTTAATTGAAGAGCGCGTTTGAACTCCGCTTCGGCGGCCGACAGATTCCACTCATACCCTTGCTTGACATCCGCCAGAGCATTGTGGGCGCCCGCGCTCGACGGGTCGAGTTCCAGTGCTTTTAGGGCGGCGACCCGTGCCTCGGGGTAAGTCTCCGCCGACGGCTGGAACTGAAAGAGTCCGGCGTAGCACAATGCCTCGGCCAGCCCGGCATGGGCTCCGGCGAACCGTGGATCGAGCTCGATGGCTTGCTTGAAGAATTCGATGCTCTTGAGAATGCCCGGGAGCGATTTCTGCAGGAAGAACTCTCCCTTCAGATAAGCCTCATAGGCCTCTGGCTTGACCGGGCCGGTCCTCGTCAGGCTCGTCTGCTCGCCGGGTGTCAGCTTGATCTCGACTTGTCTCGCGATGGCGCGTGCCACGTCGCCTTGCAGCGCGAGTATATCAGTAAGATCCCCTTCGTACTGCTCCGAGAAAACGTGCCGATCATCCTGGGCGCGGATCAACTGCGCCGTGATCCGCACTCGTTGGCCGGACTGCACCACCGTGCCTTCGAGGATGGCATCCACGTTCAGCTCGCGGGCAATCTGGGGCAGCAACTTACGCGCTCCACCCTTGTAACGCATGGAGGAGGTCCGAGAGATGACCCGCAGGGAGCCGATGCGGGCGATTTCGCCGATCAGTTCGTCGGTCATCCCGTCGGAGAAGTAGTCCTGGGCGGTGTTACCCGACAGATTTTCCAATGGCAGCACCGCGATTGACTCAATCGGCCGCTGACGGGAAGGCAGAAGGCGGTACCCAATGGAAACAATCGGTACCGCAAGCAACCCACTTGCGATCGCGAGGAAACGGCGCCGCCTGGTCAGGACCGAAACGTCAGGCGGAACGCCTTCGGGCGCAGACGTCGATGAAGGAGGTTCGGCGGGAACGGGGGATTCCACCTGCGCCAGAAAACGGTATCCGCGTTGCGGCACCGTTTCTATGAACCGTGGATTGTCGGCGTCGTCGCCCAAGGCCTCGCGCACCCGGTTGATCGCTTTGTTAAGGCCGCTGTCGAAGTCGACGACTATGCCGCCCGACCAAAGGCGTTTCTGGAGTTCGTCTCGTGTTACCACTTCGCGGGGGCGTTCGATGAGGGCTACCAGAGCTTGAAAAGGTTGCTCTTGCAGTTTGATTCTGACGCCTTGCTTGCGCAGTTCGCCCGAGTTGAGGTCGACCTCGAACGTTCCGAAGCGGAATGTCGAACTTCCAGCCCCCAAAAGACGAATCCCCTAGGTCCGTACTATAACATTATGGCCCGAGTTTAGGGAATGTCGGCATTTATTCGATTGATACCGAACGAGTTAACAGAGAACGTAGGCGGCAGCGAAAGGCAAGACGCCCGCCATGGAAGATTGAGCGGCTGAGGCTCTATTGTTCGTTGAGACCAAAGGAGGTCTCTTCAATGACACGATCGGTTTTTCTCATATTCACCGCGTTGATCGCGAGCACGGTACAGGTCCACGCCCAAGGTCTCCAGGATACAATCATCGCCCCGGACAAGGCTGTACCCACAGTCAACCAGGTGCTATCAGGCACATGGCTTTCAGAACTGCGGCGTCCCGGCCCAGCCGCGTCGCTGCCTGCGATTCCGGTCATCGTCACTTTCTTCTCAGATGGCACGAGTCTGGCGTCCCCGTCGGATGGCACCCAGACTGCGACGCACGGAATTTGGATGCGGGTGGGAGACCGCAAATTCCTCGGGACGGGATGGTTCTTCGTCTTCGACGCCAGCAGGGTTCTCACCACCGTGACGAAGGTCCGTATCAACTACGAAATTGCTCCGGATGGCAAGACGTTGACGGGCACAACCGAGGCGGTTGTGTTCGATCCGACCGGCAAAGTGGTTAATACCCTGGCTGGGGCTTCATTTACCATGGTTCGGCTCAGCTTTGAGATCCCGGGCGACTTCTACGACTTCCAAAAGTTACCTTGAAGTGGTGAACCCTATGCCCGAGGCGGAATTGATTTGCAAAACAATAGAAGATCCGCCCGGGCACCGCAGGTACCGTACGATGAGTGGGCAGTTTGACGACCAAACCGTGGATCTAGTGTAATGCCACACTCGGGACTGGACAACCGGGGGCGAAATATGGTCAGATACTCGCATGGGACTGCCTGTAGCCATCAGTGCCGCGGCCCGGCAGGGTCTGGAGGCCTTGGTGCGGGCAGGGAATACTGCACAGAAGTTGGTCCGACGCGCGCGGATTGCTTTGCTGGCCGG
>JAIQFL010000023.1 GCA_020073365.1 Terriglobia bacterium
GGTAGAGCACCGCATTCACGATCTCTCGACGCGCATACTGGGGAGGTCTCCCGCCCGGCTTGGGCACGGGGATCAATGGCTCCAGCCGACTCCATTGCTCATCGGTCACATCGGTGGGATAAGAAGCTCGTTTTACCACTCCTTTTTCATACCGCATCCCGAAACAAAAGTCCAGAATCTTGTTTTAGGGCTTTTTTGACACGTTCTAAGAAGTAGCGCGGGGCTGACAGACGACAAAAGGCGCTCCGTCTGTCCCACTATTTCTTCTTCAGGATGTCCACCGATTCCTGGACGGAGTTGGCGCTCTTCTTCAACATGGCCTGCTCTTCGCCGGTGAGCTTGATCTCATAGATCTGCTCGATGCCGCGCGCTCCCAGTTTTACGGGCACGCCGACGAACAGGCCGTGGATGCCGTATTCGCCTTCCAGGTAGGCGGCGCACGGCAGGACCTTCTTCTTGTCCTTGAGAATCGATTCCGCCATTTCCACGGCAGCCGCGGAGGGCGCATAGTACGCGCTCCCGGTCTTCAGATACTTGACAATCTCCGCGCCGCCGTTGCGAGTGCGGTCGACAATGCGGTCGATAGTTGGCTGATCCATCAGTTCCGTGAGCGGAATTCCCGACACACCGCTCAACCGGACCAGCGGCACCATGGTGTCGCCGTGTCCGCCCATCACTACCGCGGTGACATTCTCCACTGAGACCTTCAATTCCTGGGCGATGAACGTCCGGAAGCGCGCGCTATCCAGGACGCCGGCCATGCCGACTACCCGGTTCTTGCTGAACTTCGACACCCAGTAGGCCGCCTGCGCCATAGCGTCCAGGGGGTTGGTGACGACGATGAGGATGCAGTTGGGCGAGTACCTGGCCAACTGCTCGGTGGCCGTGCGGACTACGTCATAGTTGGCCAGCAGCAGGTCGTCGCGGCTCATGCCCGGCTTGCGTGGGAAGCCCGCGGTGAGGATGGCGATATCGGAATTCGCGGTGGGCTCGTAATCGTTAGCCCCCGTGAGCATCACATCGTAGCCCTGAACCGGACCGGACTGGAGCAGATCGAGCCCCTTGCCCTGTGGAACACCCTCTATTACATCGACGAGGACGACATCGGCGAGTTCCTTATCGGCAATTCGCAACGCGCAATTTGCGCCGACGTTTCCGGCGCCCACCACCGTGACTTTCTTTCGCAAAGCAAGCTCCTTTTGAAACGGGAAATTGGGAAACTCGATTATAGCAGCGGGTCCAGGCTGTGGGCCGAATGAGCAGGCGAGCCGACAATGAGCCGTTCGTCCGCTTGACACCTGCTTTCCTGCCACCTACGCTGAGAGAAATGGAAGTGCATTTCATTCCCGACCCCGACCAGGAGGCCTTTATCCGTCAAGGCATTGCCAGCGGCCGCTATCGCACCGCCGAGGATGCCGTGCGCGATGCGATGGCGCGCTGGGAAGAGGGCGAACGGACCCGACTGGAACTGCTGGCCACGCTGGATGAATCGGAGGCTGATCTGGAGGCCGGACGGTTCACAGATTATTCGAATGAAACACTGCCCATCCTCGCCGACGAACTGAAGCGAGAGGCGCGGACGATGCGCCATCCTGAGCAGCACGGATGACCTACCGCCTGACCAGACGGGCACGCCGGGATGTGCTCGATATCTGGTGGCGTATTGCCGAAGACAATGAGCCAGCGGCGGACCGTTTTATTGACCTTCTGACACGCCACTTCCGGTTGCTGGGAGATAATCCGCATGTTGGCCGGCGGCGTGAAGAATTGCGGCCCGGCTATCGCAGTTTCCCCGTTGGGGAGTATCTGATCCTCTACCGCATCAGGGAGCCTGGCGTACAAATTCTGCACGTGGTGCACGGCCGACGCGATATGGAAGGTCTGTTCGGTCGCTAGTTTAGGGACAGGGCCTTTGGCGTAGGCTCGTTGGGCACCATCTGCGGTTGCGTCAGGCGCTATTCGTTTCGCAAGGCGATCGCCGGGGCGATGCGGCTGGCGCGGGATGCCGGAAGCAGACACGCCACCAGCGCCACCGCCGCCAGCACCAGTGCAGCCGCCGCGAAAGTCAGGGCATCGGTGGACGTGACGCCGTACAACAGGCTGCCGATGAGACGCGTCAACGCCAGCGAAGCCGCCACTCCGCATGCGAGGCCGATCGCGATCAGCCCCATCCCCCGGGCGACCACCAGGCGGAGCACGTCTGCTCGCGCCGCGCCGAGCGCCACCCGGACTCCAATCTCCTGCGTGCGGCGGGAGACGGCATACGACATCACTCCATAAACCCCGATCATGGCCAGCAACAGCCCGGCGCCTGCAAAGATCGCCATCAGCCATCCGGTGAACCGCGAGCGAGCGGTTTCTCGGGCCATGAACTCCTGCATGGTGGAAACGCCAAACACCACCGTGGTGGGGTCCGCCTCGTGCAGCACCCGGCGGACGGATGGCGCGAGAGAGGCCGGGTCGAGCGGCGTGCGCACCAACAGGGCAAAGATCCGCTGCCGTTCCGAGAACGGCAGAAAAAGGTTGGGGTCCGCGGTGGGATTTTCGGGCAATGCGCGATACTTCATCTCATTCACCACACCGACGATGGTCATCCACGGCGCTGCCGACGCGGGCCCGCCCCCTTTGATGCGTTTGCCGATGGGGTCCTGACCCGGCCAGAACCGCTTCGCCACACCTTCGCTGACGACTACTACGTTGGAGTTGCCCTGTGTTTCGGCTTCCGTAAAGGTGCGGCCGGCGATGAAGCGGATGCGTAGCGTCTTGAAGAAGTCGGGGCTGGTGCGGTGGACATAGGCCCGCGGCGTGTTAGTGGCGTTGACCGGCGGTTGGCCCTCGGCCGTGTAGAAGATGGCGCTGGAGCCGGCGAGCGGTACGTCGGAGCCGGCGCTGGCGCTCTCCACAGACGGGATCTCGCAAACACGGCGCAGGATTTCGCGGGCGGTGACCACCGTCCGGGCGTCCGGCGGCGCGGTCTCGGGAGCGCCGCCAGGTGCCGGTGGCGGAGCCAGGCGCGGCAAGCTGATCCGTAGAGTGAGGAGGTGGCCGGGGTCATAACCGGGATGGATCCGGGCGAGTTGCTGCATGCTGCGGATGAGAGGGCCCGCGCCCACCAGCAGGAGCATTGCCAGGGCGACTTCGGCCGCCACCAGCAGGTTGCGGAAGCGGCTGCCGCCGCGGCTATCGGCGGCATGGCTGGAAGCCTGTTTGAACGCATCGTACAGATTCCCGGCGCGCACGTGCACCGCGGGAGCGATCCCCAGCGCCAAACCGGCAAAACAGGTGATCAAGACCGTGAACAGCGTAACCCGGGGGTCGAGCCCGGGGTGAATGAAGCTGGGGAAGTTGACCGGGCTGGCAGCCATCAGCGTCCGGACGCCCCAGCGGGCCAGCAGGATTCCGGCCCCGGCGCCCACCAGGGCCAGCACGAAGCTCTCGGTGGTGAGTTGCCGCAACACCCGGCCGCGGCCGGCACCCAGCGCGATGCGCAGCGCGATCTCGCGCTGCCGCGCTTCGGACCGCGCCAGCAACAGGTTGGCGACGTTGGTGCACGCAATCAGCAGCACGAAGCCCACTGCGATCAGCAGCACCATAAGAGGCTTGCGGAGGTCGCCGAAGAGTTCCCGGTCGAGCGGGCTCAGCTCCACGCCGCGGCCCTCATTAGTTTCCGGGTGCGCCTGTTCGAGGCGCTTCGAGATTCCATCCATTTCGGACTGTGCCCGCGCGAGCGAGACGCCGGGCAAGAGCCGGCCCAGGACGGCGGGCCCCCGCGAGCCGCGGTTCGCAAAATCCTGCGCCGTGCCGCTCATGTGCAATGGCACCCAAAGGTCGGCGCTATCGGTGATTCCGTTAAACCATGGCGGCATGATGCCCAGGACCGTGAAATTCCGGCCGTTGAGCTGGATGCTGCGGCCCACCAGGGTCGGGTCACCGCCGAACCGCCGTTTCCACAAGCCATCTCCCAGCACGACGAAGGCATCACGCTGTGGTACCTGGTCCTCCTCGGGCCGGAAAATGCGCCCCACCGAAGCGTGAACGCCGAGCATCCCGAAGTACGGATGCGCCACGTACTCGCCGGTCACGCGCTCGGGTTCGTCCACGCCAGTCAGGGTGAACGTGGAATCATCGAACAACGCCATGGCTTCGAAGGAGCGGTTCTGGTCGCGCCAATCGGCGTAATCCGGAAGAGACGTACCGCGTCGCTCCACTTTGGCGCGCTTCACGTTGCCCCATAGCTCCACCAGCCGCGACGGCTCGGGGTACGGGAGGGGGCGCAGGATGACCGCATTCACCACGCTGAAGATGGCGGTGTTGGCGCCGATGCCAAGAGCCAGCGTCAGCGCGGCAACTAAAGTGAACCCGGGGCTCTTTCGCAGCGTGCGCACGGCGTAACGCAGGTCCTGCCCCAGGGTTTCGATCCAGTAGAAAGTCCACATATCGCGACACACCTCCTTCCAAAGCGTGGGATTGCCGAAGGTGCGGCGGGCGTCCTGGGCGGCCTCGGCGGGGGCCATGCCCGATTGGCGGTGGCGGTCGGCGCGCGTGGCGAGGTGGAATTCGAGCTCCGCCTCGAGATCGCGCGCCAACCGGCGCCGGTGAAGCAGGGCGCGGCAGCGAAGCCGGACGACGCTCAACCACTCCCAACTCATGGCCTCAGGACGTTTGCATCACGCGCGAGACTGCGACGGAGAGGCGCGTCCAGTTGGATGCCTCTTCGGCCAGGTACTTGCGTCCCACCGCGGTGAGGGCATAATACTTGGCGCGGCGATTGTTTTCCGAAGCGCCCCACTGCGCGCTGAGCAGACCCCGCAGCTCGAGCCGGTGCAGCGCGGGGTAAAGCGCGCCTTCCTCCACGCGGAGGATGTCGTCGGAAGACTGCTGAATGAACTCGACAATGGCATAGCCGTGCATGGCGCCGCGCGTGAGCGCCTTGAGGACCAGCATGTCGAGAGTGCCTTGTACCAGGTCGCCGCGCAGGCCGTGCTTCTCTCCCATAAATCCTTTAGGGGAAGTGTACGCCAGGAATGAATAGAATGCAAGGGTGATTACGGCCATCACGCGTGCGGTCAGTCCGGCGATGAACCAGTGCGAATTGGCGTACCTGCCGCGGCAGGCGATCGACGCCGGCAAAGCGGCCGGACAGCACCGTCGATACGAAAGCTGCCTGCGTGAGCTGGGGGCTCGTGTGATTTCGCTGGCTCCCGAACCGGAACTGCCGGATGCGGTGTTCGTGGAGGATCCGGCGGTGGTGATGGACGAGGTGGCTGTTCTGACGAGGATGGGCGCCGAGTCGAGACGGCAGGAAGCGGACAGCCTGGCGCGGGCTCTGGCGCCGTTCCGTCCGCTTCGTTGGCTGCGGGCGCCGGCGACTCTGGAAGGCGGCGACGTGATGCGCGCCGGCCGGACGGTTTTCGTAGGAGCGTCGAGCCGCACGAACGCGGAGGGGATCCGACAACTGGCGGAGGCGCTATCGCCTTTTGCCTATGACGTGCAGGCGGTGGAGGTTCGCGGATGCATGCACCTGAAGACGGGGTGTACGTATCTGGGGGAGGGAACTCTGCTGGCGAATCGGGAGTGGATCGACACGGCGGGCTTGGAGACGTTTCGAATCCTGGATGTGGCGCCCGAGGAGCCGTGGGCAGCAAACGTGCTGACCATCGGAGATACGTTGGTGATGCCGGACGCATTTCCGGGCACTGCGGGCCTGCTGGAGCGGGAAGGTTGGAAGGTTCGGACGCTGGACGTGTCGGAGTTGATGAAGGCGGAGGCAGGGATGACGTGTATGAGCATTCTGTTCGAGGGCGGCGTTTCCGTCTGACCCAGACGGAAATTTGGCTGTAACAGGCTGAAACTGCACGGGGGCACCCGTCTGAGTCAGACGGTTTTGGACCCGGTTGTGACCACCCGGTGCCGCTTCAGGCGGGTTGTGGAGCTTTGGCAGGCGTATACTCAGGATGTGATAGCTAACGCCCGCAAGGAGTAGTGGAAATGGATCGAAGACACTTCCTGATGGGGTCTCTGGCGGCGGCCGGGGCGACGGTTCGTTCGCGCGCCCTGGCGAGTCCCAACGACACGGTGCGAGTGGCCTGCGTGGGTGTCCACGGGCAGGGCCGTGAGCACATCCGCCGTTATAGTGCGATGGAGAACGTGGAGATCGCGGCGATCTGCGATGTCGATGAATCGGTGCTGAACGAGCGCTTGGGCGCGTTGGAGAAGGCCGGCAAGAAGCGTCCCGCGGCGTACACCGATCTTCGCAAGCTGCTCGAAGACAAGACCATCGATGCCGTCTCGATTGCGACTCCCAACCACAACCATACGCTGCAGACCGTCTGGGCGTGCCAGGCCGGCAAGGACGTTTACGTGGAGAAGCCCTGCTCGCACGACATGTTCGAGGCGAAACAAATCGTGGCGGCGGCCCGGAAATACAACCGGCTCGTGCAGCACGGAACCAACAGCCGATCGAGCATTGCGCGCGAAGCCATCGGGCACATTCGCGAGGGTCTGATCGGCGACGTCTATATGGCGCGCAGCCTGACCTTCAAGTGGCGCGACACCATCGGCCGCAAGCCGGTGGAACCCGTGCCCGCGGGCGTGCACTACGACCTGTGGCTCGGTCCCGCGCCAGCCCACGCGTTCACGCAGAACCGTTTTCACTACAACTGGCACTGGTTCTGGGATTACGGCAACGGCGACCTTGGCAACCAGGGGATCCACCAGGTGGATGTGGCGCGCTGGGCGCTGGGGGTGAAGTACCCGACCAAAGTCAGCGCCATCGGCGGGCACTTCATGTTTGACGACGACCAGGAAACGCCCAACACCCTTTCGGCCACGTTCGAGTTCGACGACAACGGCCGGAAGAAGATGCTGGTCGCCGAGGTGCGGCACTGGATGAGCAATCACGAGGCGGGCCTGGGCGAGGGAGGCAAAGCGCCAAACACGGTGGGTGCGGTGATCTACGGTTCCAAGGGCTATCTGGCGATCTGGGATGAAGACCATGGCCGCTATCAGAGCTACCTCGGGCGCGAGCAGCAGCCCGGGCCTTCGGGGCAGGACCTGGGGAACAACTGGGCCAATTTCATTGCAGCGCTGCGCACCCGCAAGCCCGAGGACCTGAACGCGCCCATCGAAGAAGGCGCGATCTCGACCACGCTGGTGCACTTGGCGAATCTCTCGTACCGGCTCGGCAGGACACTCGATTTCGATGCGGCGACCTACAGCGTGCGGGGGGATTCGGAAGCCAACAAGATGTTCCGGCGCGAGTATCGCAAGCCGTATGTGGTGCCGGAAAAGGTGTAGCCGGAGCCGGATTCAACTCTCTTCTTTCGATGACGGCCGTGACCGGGGCGGATCCACGGCCCGAGTGGCTACTCAATGATGCGGAACGAATAGATCTTACCGATGCGTCCGGAGCTGGAGGTGGCATCCGAGGAAGCCGGGGGCAAGAGACCGAAATCGCCGGAGCCAATGTTGGGAAGAACGATCTGATGGGTGCGCGGGGCCATCTTCTTGCTTTCGAAAGGCACCAGGTCGCGCGTGGCGCCCCCGGATACGTGCATAACGCCGCCAGTCACGGTGCGGAACTCGCGCGCGTCCTTCGACTCGCGTAGCCGGAGTAGCTGATACTCTTCGATCGCAACACCTTCCGGTGTGTAGACCAGGAGCGTGACGGGGGTTTTCAGTTGCGTCCTGCTGTGGTCGCCGTTTACGCGGCCGTTGACATCGCCTTTTACGATACCCGCGGTGCCAATGGTTTTCAGGACGCCGCCAGTCTTAAAATTGACCACTTCGGGCGGCAGATCGGCCCAGGTGTCGGCCTTAAGATAGTACACGCCCACTTCGTTAACGAGCCCGGGGCCGGTACCAGACGAGGCCGGAGCGGCGGGAGCCGCCACAGGGGGCGGGGCGGCCTTGCCCGATGACTTCTTGGCCATCATCGCGGCGATGATCTTGTCGCTTACCCCCGCGCCCTTGAGCGCGATCAGATCATCCGGACCGGTTGCGAAGTTCCCCGGCTGCGAGTTGATGGTGCTGATGATGATATCCTCGCCCAAACCGGCCTTCAGCATTTTAGTGACGGCGTCGTTGGTGAGAGCAGCTTGTCCGAAAGCGATGACCGCGAGAAATAGCGGCAGGATCGAGGTGAAAAACGATGTGCGCACTGGTTACTCCTGTTTCAACAAACAATAGACCTACGAAGTGTACAATGCTGCACAATCCCGCGCAACACGCGGAAGAAACGCCAAGAAACGCGGGGCGAAATCGCGTGTCCACTGCCCGGCGGCCTGAAGAGCAAGAGGTGGAAGCGTGGGGCACGGCTTGGTTGCGGCGCTCGATCAAGCCTGCCATTCAGCCGCGTCCGGATTGGCAATCAGTTCCGGAACCCGCAACCATACCAGCCGATCGAGGGCCTGTTGGACCGGGGCGGAAAGTTCCATGCCGATTCCGAAATCGAGCCCTGCGACGGTGATCAGAACCGCCCGGGGATCTGCGCCGTAAAGAGCCTTGGCAAGGGCCAGGAGAGCGCTGGGGGTGGCGTGGTGGGTGAATCCGCCGGGGTCCTGGGAGGAGTCGATGGGGCGCTGTTGGATGGCGCCGGGGTCGCCGGTGGCTGCTGCGTCGATGAAGATCACACGCGCGGCCCGGCTGATGGGGTCGGCGAGCTCGGGGGTGAGCTGATGGACCGCGAGGATCTCGACGTCGGGGCCGGTGAGGGTGAGGCGGAGGCGCTCCGCGGCCTGGTAGCCCGCGGCGTCGTCGCCAAGGAGGGGGTTGCCGTAGCCGATGATCAGGAGGTGGGGCATGGGGCTCCTGGCTGCTATTTCGAACCCGGAATGCCCGCATGAATGCGGACATGGCAGGCTAGAAGCCCGCTCCACGGGGTGGAGAGGATGCGGGCCGGGCTAGACATTACCAAGTACACAGTGCACTCGCGGTTCCAGATGGTGGTGTCCGATATATCATCAACTTGCAGGCGGGAGGTCGCGAGGGATCGCGGAGAATGGCGCAGTTCGGGTGAAAGGCCCCACGTTTTCAGCGAGTTAGGTTTCCTCAGGGAGTAAGGGGAATCTATCCGGTGGCGCAGAGGACTCGGGAGATCGGGATTCGGATGGCGATGGGGGCGGGCCCGCGGGACCTGCTGCTGTTGGTGGCGTCGGCAGCCAGTTACGTGCCGGCACAAAGGGCACTGCGGGTGGATCCGATCCTGGCGTTGCGCGAGGAGTAGAAACCCGCTGAGGGAACCGACCTGCTGAGGGGCGAGCCGGCTTGGCTTACGATGTTGATATGCGAATTTCGCGGCGAGGGTTGCTGGGGGGATCGGGACTGGTATTGGCGGCGTGCGCGGTCCGAAGGAGTCCGGTGGCGGTTCTCGCGCCGGGCGCACGCCTGTCCCGAGTGAAGGTCTCGCCGGATCGCGTGATCCGGACCATCGCGGGGCTGAGGCCGTTCCGGCCTTCGGGGTTCGTGGTCCGCGGCGAAAAGCTGGGCGAGAAGACCGTGATTCACAATTACGGCCACGGCGGCGCAGGCATTACGCTCTCCTGGGGGACGTCGCAACTGGCGGTGGAGGAGGGGGCGAAGGCGGAGGCCCGCGATTGCGCGGTGATCGGCTGCGGCGTGGTGGGACTCTCCACGGCGAGGCTGCTCCAGCAGCGCGGGTATAACCCGGTGATTTATGCTCGCGAGACACCGCCCTCCACTACGTCGAATGTGGCGGGCGGGCTGTGGGATCCGGTTTCGGTGTACGACCGGCCAAGCGTGACACCGGAATTCCGCCGGCAGTTCGGGGAGGCAGCACGCTTTGCTTTCCGGCGATATCAATCGCTGACGGGGGACCTGTATGGCGTGCGGTGGCTGCCGCTCTACACGTTGTCCCGCGATGGCGCCGTGGCCGTGGCTCCGCCGGAGAGTCCGAATAGCGAGGTTCAGCCACTCTATCCCGAGCCGAAGCAGCTTTCGCCCGGCGAGCATCCCTTCAACGTGCCGTTTGCGCACCGCCGGTATTCGATGCTGATCGAGCCGGCGATCTACTTGAATGCCCTGATGCGCGACTACCTGTTGAACGGAGGCCGCATCGCGATCCGCGAGTTTCAGTCGCGCGAAGAGTTGATGGGGCTTCGCGAGAACCTGCTGTTCAACTGCACGGGGCTGGGAGCGGGCAAGCTGTTCGGCGATGCGGAACTGACACCGATCAAGGGACAGTTGAGTTTCCTGCTGCCACAGCCGGAATTGGACTACATGACCGTGGGTCCCGGCGATATCTATATGTTCCCGCGGCGGGACGGGGTGCTGCTGGGCTGCAGCCACGAACGGGGGGTATGGAGCACCGAGCCCGACCCGGCCACCACGGAGAGGATTCTGCGGGAGAATGCGGCGCTGTTCGGGGGGATGCGGGGGTGAGGGACGCGAGCGTTCTCTTCAGAGCCATGGAGGAACAGTCGTTCGCGAAAGGCGCGGATTCCAAACGAGTTGCGGGCCGCAGCGAATCGCCATCGGCACTCGGGCGACAGCTTTCTATAAGAGCGATACGCGGATTCTCGATCAACGCGAGCGGGCTTCAACAGCCCTAATTCGTCGTAATATCGCAGCGTCTTGATTGTGACCTGGGCCAGAGACGAAAGCTCGCCGATCTTCAGGCACACCTCTGTAAAGCCTCCCGTGACCGGAGAGTCAAGATGATGTTGCGCGATGAACACCCCGACGGAGGCCTGGGGATTCCAGTGAGTCGATTCTTAGATTGCCGGGGTGGTTCCACTGCAGGCGGATTGGCCGGGCGCCGGCGGATGCCGCGGAAGGCGGACGGCGGCGGCGGGAACAAGATCGGCCGGCGAGTGAGCTTGGGGGCCGTGGAACTTCTAGACGGATTTGCAACGCGCCGCGAGGAGGCCTGTGGCCGCAGCGATGTCGATGTCCGCGATGAGCAACCCTTGCTGACCGTATGGCTGGTAGCTGAGCAGCGTCCCGTCGGGCCGCACCACCGCCGAAGTGGTCGGCGACCCGGCGCTTGCACAGTTTACCGTTGCGAAATAGCAGGTGTTCTCCGCGGCGCGGCACAAGGCTGCTTTCTCATGGAAAGAATTCGCAGGATCGGCGAAACTCGAGGGCACGTAACCACCGGGCGCGGCTTCGTGGAAATGAGGGTGGAACACGATGTGTGCGCCGCGGCGGACAGCCCAGCGGACCGTTTCCGGATAGCGCCAACCCTCATGGCAGATCGCGACACCAAATGTCAGCGGACCGGTTTGGAAAATCCGCCTCTCGGAACCGGGCGAATAGATACCCTCCTCGGAGGGGTCGATTTGGACTTTGTCCTGGAAACCGGCGGGCGTTCCGTCTCGATTGATGACCAGCGCGGTGATTAACAGGGCGCCATCGATGACGCGTTCGGTACCGAGGACAACCGCGAGAGTTGCCTTCGCGGCGGCCGCTCGAATGGCGGACCAGGCGCGCTCGAGGAACGCAGGGTCGGGGGGCGGCACCGACTTCCCCATTCCTCGATAGCCAGGCGTGAAGCATTCCGGAAAACAGATGAGGCCGGCGCCCTCGATGGACGCTTGAGCGATGGCTTGTTCGGCCAGCGTGACGGACTCCTCGGGAGTCGCCGGGAACCGGATGTTGGCGAGTGCGATTCGAAACATGTGCATTTGGCAGTCCCAATTCTAGCTTCATTCTGGAACAGAACTCGCTGCCCTAACAGCCTGAGGATCGGGATGGGTCTGGACTTCGCGTTGGGCGGTGTTCACCCCGGACGGGCACTACAAAGTCGCGGGGAACCTGGGTGGGGTGTTCTGGCATGTCTGCGGGCTTTGCCGGTTCGAGCGGCGAGATCGATCCGTTCCTGCCACCGGGAACGTTGCGCGAATTGGCGGCGGACGAGGCGTTGTGACCACCGGTCCAGGCATCAACCGGTTTTCCGCGCCTGAAGCCAGCGCCGCAAGGACTCCTGAGTCTCGCCGGATCTGCGGCCTGCCAGGAGGCTTTCCACGCTGATATCCTCGTCCAAGTCCGGCCAGTGGATTCCCACACCGCCGCCAATAAGACGCCAGTTCGCTCGCTCCGTGGGGGACCCGTGCGAGAGGCGGGGGAACCAGGCAAGGGGCACGGTGATGGTCCTGCCATCCGCAAGATCGACGGCTAACGCCTCATCGCTGGTAGTCACGCGCTGAGCAAGTAGTTCTCTGAGTTCAGTTCCCAACGTCTCCAATGTACATGGTCCCCGGGCGGGCACAGATAATGCCGGGGATGAAACGCGACGGGCTGCCCACGGGTTCACAAACTCAAACGGGTAAAAAAACCAACACAGGCAGGGATGCCGGTGTCACCGGGTTACCGGGGAATTCCCAACTCGCTGGACACCCGCTCCAGGGTGGCGATCAGGCGTTCGACGTGGGCCTCGGTATGGGCGGCAGTGCAGGAGATTCGCAGCAGGTTCTGCGCGGCTGCCGGGCGCAGCACGGGGTTGATGTAGATGCCTTCTTCGAGCAGTCGTTTGCACAGGCGGCAGAGGTCCATCTCCTCCTGGATCACTACCGGGACGATGGCGGTCTCGCCGGGCAGCACGTCGAAGCCACGGGCGCGCAACTCTTCGCGCAGGAGGCAGGCGACGTGCAGCAGATGCTGGCGGCGCTGCGGCTCCTTGCGCATGATCTCGAGCGCCGCGCCCACTGCTGCCACGGAAGCCGCCGGAAGACTGGCGGAAAACACGAAGGGCCGCGCGGTGTGTTTCAGGTAATCGACTACGGCGCGCTCGCCGGCGATAAAGCCGCCCACGGATGCCAGGGATTTGCTGAATGTGCCCATCACGATATCCACGTCGTCCAGCACGCCCAGGTGTTCGGCCGCGCCGGCCCCGGTGGGGCCGAGGACGCCGATGCCGTGCGCTTCGTCCACGTAGATGCGAGCGCCGTAGGGCTTGGCGAGCTTTATGGTGCCCCGCAGGTCGGCGATATCGCCTTCCATGCTGAACACGCCTTCGGAGACGATCAGAATCTTGTCTTCCGGCGGGCAGTTCTCCAGGCAGCGTTCGAAGTGGTCGAGATCGTTGTGACGGAACCGCATGGTGCGGGCGGACGACCGCAGCGCGCCTTCCACCAGGCTGGCGTGCAGGTTGTGGTCGCAGATCATCACGTCGCCCTTCTCGGTGAGGGCCGAGAGGGCGGCGTAGTTCGCCTGGAAGCCAGTGCCGAAGATGATGGCCGCTTCCTTGTGGACGAACGCGGCGAGCTGGCTTTCGAGCTGGATATGCACATCCAGGGTTCCATTGAGCAGGCGCGACCCGCTGCATCCGCTCCCGTATTTCCGTATGGCCTGGGCGGCGGCTTCCTTGACCTTGGGGTGCGTGATCAGGTCCAGATAATCGTTCGACCCGAACATCAGCACTTTGCGCTTTCCCATACGGACCTCTCCCGGTCCGCACCCATCGCGATCGCCAAAGACCTCGAAGTACATGTAGAGGCCGGCGGATTGCAGATCGCTCGGACGAGTGAAATTCCGGCATTTTTCGAAAATGTCGTTCGATCCGCTGCCCTTCTTTTTGTCGGTGGTGCCGCTAGTCGATACGCGCATGGTCCTCAGTTCCATTCATAGATTCGGTAGGTCTTGTACCGTTTTGCCCCCATGACCTCGAGGGAACGATTCATCAAAACATTGTCTTCCAGTATCCAGGACATTTCGCAGTCGCCATATCCCAGCCTCTTGGCATTGCGGACCAAAGTCGCATAAAAAGCCGCCGCTAAGCCAGAGGTACGGTACTCCTCTACCACCCCCAGTGCAAGAACTCGTACACTTTTGACCAAACGTTGATAATACAGGATTTTGAGCAGCCCCGTCGGCAACAGGTTTCCCCCTGCCGGCTTGAGGGCCTGGTTGATGTCGGGCAAAGCCAGCGCAAAACCCACTACGCGATCCCCCACTTCCCCGATCAGCACCAGCTCGGCTTTGAGAATCTGCTTCATTTCCTTGCCCATCAAGGCGAATTCCTCGCGGGACATGGGGATGTAGCCCCAGTTGCGGCTCCACGCCTTGGAGTACACCTCCCAGACGCGCTCCACCTCCGCGTGGAAGTCTTTCATGTTGATGGGACGTACCCGGACACCGCTGGTCGCTAACACGCGATCTGCGATGCGCTCGATCTTCGTCATCTCGATCTTGTGCGAATTGCTGAGGTAGGCGAACAGATCCTTGGCCTTGCGCAGGCCTACCTGGTCCATCAATACCGGATAGTACCGGGGATTGTAGGTCATCATGACCATGGGGCTCGAGTCGAAGCCATCGATCAGCATGCCGCATTCGTAGTTGGTTGATGGACTCACAGGGCCGCGAATGAAACTGGCGCCACGGTCAACCACCCATTGGCGAGCCCGCGACAACAGGGCGCGAGCGACGGCCGCATCGTTCACACTTTCGTAAAACCCGAAGAAACCGGCGTTCTCTTCGTGGACCCGGTTATGCGCCTTGTCGATAATTGCTGCAACCCGACCTACCGCGCGACCGTCCTGGCGCGCCAGAAAGAATTCTACCTCTGCGTTAGCATAATACGGATGTTTGCCGCGGTCGAGCAATTCCTTGACGGCGATCCGCAGGGGAGGCACCCAATAGGGGTCGTCGCGGTATAGCCCGTAGGGCAGTTCCACGAATTCCTTCAGCGCTTTCTTGCCATCCACCGCGACGATTGCAACGCCTCCCAATCGCTATGCCTCCCTCGACAATTTTCTGTACAGCGCGGGGGCGGACCAGATGAGTATGGCCGCCAGGAGAATCCCCGCCATCACGTCGACCGTATAGTGGTATCGAAGATAAACTGTAGCAAAAATGATGAGCGGAGTGTAGGTAAAATAGACTCGGAACAACCGCTTTGAGATCGCCCTGCTGGCCCACCACGCAATGATGGTGAGTTCCGTGTGGCCGCTGGGGAAACAGTCGTAATGCGCAGATTCCAGACGGTCCAGGGTGCTCTGCATGATCTGGAACAGCCACATGCCCTGCAACGGTACGTGCTGCAAGTTTCTCAAAAGGAAACGCGGCCCGCGGGCCGGGACGATCAGGTATCCCACGTAGGATGCCAGGTATCCCAGGGCGATTAAAAAAGCATAATATTGGAACTCTTCGGGACGGCGTTTTCTCCAGATCAAAAGCGGAATCAGTAGTACCGCTGGTACGAACAAGGTGTACACAATCTGGAGAAACTCGGTGAGGGCGGGCGTCTGGACACGTTCCAGCCAGACGGTTGGGTGGACGCTCCACAGGCGAAAATCCAGATCCGCGAGCCACTGATCGGCATCGGTCTGGCGGACGGCCGGGATGAGCAGCGCCATTTCTTTGTAACAGGAGGCTACGAAAGGCAGCGCGTACCAGTTCCGGAAAATCCAGGTGGTTCGATTGGGACGCTTCACTTCGAAGACCACCAGCGCCACGCCGACGACGTGGGCGGCGAACAGCATTCCGGCGTCCTCGACTCTGCTCCACCACCCCAGGATCAGTATCGTGGTGAAGGCGAGATAGGTCAGGAGGATCTTATCTACAGCCCAAAATCGGGTGCCGGTGGGGGTAGCAGGGAAGGAGTTGCTCAGTAGTTCAGCCAACCGGCCTCCTTGTACCAGGCCAAAGTGCGGGCCAAGCCCACATCCAGTGGCGTCTTGGCTTGGAAGCCAAGCTCGGCGGCGGCGCGCCGGGTGTCGCAGGTCCACCAACGGCACTGCGCCTCCCTGATTTTCTCCCGCGAGACGATGCCCGGCTTGTGCGACAGGCGGGACCAGATCTCCGCGCCTAAACCCACGGCATAGGCCACTGGAACCGGCACGTGGAGCACGCGCGGCCGGCGGGCCATGAGACGAGCGGCGGCGGAGCTCAGCTCACTCCAGGAATTCGGCTTGGGATGCGCCAGGAAGTAGGAGCGGCCGGCGGCCTGGGGACAATCGGCGGCGGCGACCAACCCGTCGACCAGGTCGTCTACATAGATGGCGCTGAACCATCGCTCGCCGCCCGAGATCTCCAGGACCAGGCCTTGGGAGACGGATTTCAGCAACTGAAAAACGTCGGTGTCGCGAGGGCCGTATACCACGGGGGGCCGCACGATTACGGCCTCGGGCGCCAACTCACGAACCAGGCGCTCGGCTTCCAGCTTGGACTTCCCGTAGTGCGAGACCGGGTGGGGTTGCTCCTCTTCGCCCACCGGCGTGCCGTCGCGGCTGGGGCCGATGGCGGCCAGCGAGCTCACGTGCACCAGGCGGACGGCGCGACCGGCCAGGGCACGCGCCAGGATCCCGGTTGCGCGGGCATTACCGGCATAGTAATCGCTGGTCGTGAGGGCCTTGGTAACACCTGCGAGGTGAATCACCGTGGCGGCGCCGCGCAGGGCTTCCTCCAGGCCCTGGCCGCCGATGAGATCGCCAAAGGCAGGCTCCACGCCTGGAGGGAGGCGGCGCGGCCGATTCGTGCGGCGTAAGAGGCACCGCACAGGCACCCTCGAGGCGGAGAGCCTTTCGAGGAGATGGCTGCCGATGAAGCCGGTGCCGCCGGTCACCAGAATCATTACTGCTGGGAGCTGCGAAAGGCAACTTCGCCGAAGTAGCTCTCGGCCACCGTACCGGTATGCTGAGAGTTGATCTGGAGGCGCAGGCCCTTTACGCGGGGCGCGGGTTTTCCATAGGCCCGTTCGTAATCGGCAGCCACGTTGCGGCTCTCCGCGATCCAGCGGTTGGCGTCGGCGGAACCGGACTCGCAGACTACCGAGAAGACATGCGCGAGCGGGATGTAATTGGCTCGCTGCTCGGCGCCCTTGGGAGCGGTGGAGTCCCAAATATAACTGAGGATCCGGCGATCGTCGAAGGCCACCAGAACCTGGGCCGCTTGATCGTCCGTGGCAGCGCGGCGGAAATCGCCGCCGTTGGGGAGTTGCGTGACCTTCCAGTTCCAGGTAAGGTACGGCAGTTGAGCGGGGTCGACATCCACCTCGCGCTCCAGGGAAAAAGAGGCCTTGACGCTCTTGAGGCGCAGGCAGGAGGTGCCTCTTTCGGTGGACACCGAGAAGTCCGGCTTGCCATGGTTCACTTTGACCTGCCAATCGGCAGGCACCCGGGCGACGTTCCAACCCGTGGTGTTGAGAACAATCAAAGCCAATTGCGCCGTACGAACCTGAAGAACGAGTATAAAAAAGGAGCAGAATAACAGAAGCTTCTTCAAAAGACCTCGCAGCGGGCGAAACGCCTTATGCTCTACTATCGCATGATTCCAGGCTGCTTGCTACTGATAACGCTGAAAAAAAACCTCCCTGGCCGCCGATATTAAGGAACGCTAATCATTCGGTCTAGTGGTTGGTCTTCCGGTCTACCTTATCGCCCGCCTTTTCGGTGGCTTTGGCGGATTGGTTCACCGCTTTCCGGGTGCCCCTCTTCACCTTGTGAGCCGTGTGTTTGGTTGTCTTGGACACCGCCTTACCGGTATCCTTGGCGGCCTGCTTGGTTTCCTGACCGGCTCTCTTCATATCCTGCCCTGCGGTTTGGGCATACAGGCCGGAGGAAGCGCTCCAAAAGAGGAGCAACGCGACCCTCGATTTTGCAATCAGAGTCCTCATGCGGTTGATCGTAGCAGACGCCCTACCATCGTGTGTGAAATCACCGGGCGGTCTTACGCGCCCGGATCGCCTCGATGGTGAGTGACGCCTGGCGTTGCACGGCTTCCGGCATACCGGGAATGGGGCGCACGTAACGCTCGACATCCTCCACATCGGAGGGTTGGCCCATCAGGTAGAGTGCTCGCAAGGCTTCCCAGACGTGATTCTTATCTGCCGAAAGCTCCGCCAGAGGATCGCCCGGCCGGACCGTGGAACCGTCGTTCCGGTCGAGCGCGCGGACCTCGCCGGGTAATGCCGCGCGGACCTCTATCTCTCCGATCCGCCCCACCAGGGTCCCGGGATTCACGTAGTCGCCGAGCTTGAGCCGGTATTTCAGCGTGCCCGCGGCCGGCGCCGTGATGGTGGAGGTCCGCAACATGGCCAGCAGTTCCGGCCGGCCGGCTGGGTCACCGAATGCGGCGAGGGCGAGCGCGGCATTGCGGCGGACCATCGGCTGAGAGTCCTGAACGAGACGCAGCAGAGCCTCGTGGAACGGCGGATAGTTACGGTCCTGGCCCATGATCCAGGCCGCGGTCTGGCGAAGTTCCAGACTGGGGTTGGACGCCTGCTCGATTACGCTGGGATACCAGCGGGAGACATCCCGATGCTGCGACAGGCGCTCCCCGATTTGTACCAGGGCGTGCTGGGCATGGCGCGGGCTGGACTGGTCCGCCAGATACCGGTCGATCTCGCGATCCGTCAGTTTGCGGCCGAACCAGGTCAGATACCAGAAAAGGAACGGAAACAGAACGAGCAGAAAGGCGAAGAGCGTGATGAGGAGGTAGGCTTTTCGGCTGGGGCGTTGAGGCATGCGATGGCTGGGGCCTTCCTGGTGCTAGTGCTAGAGTATCCCCATCCGCGAATTCGACGCAATGAGTCAAATCCCCACGCACCGGACCCAGTGCACCCCGACGCCGAGACGCGGGGGAAGACGCAGAATCTCGGCGAACTCTGTTCTCGGCGTTCCCGGGCATGGCTGGGCTGCGGTTGGGGCTGATCTCATCTCATCAGGCCGCTTTCTCCACTCCAATCAAAAGCCGGCGGCCGAGGACGGCAAATGCCGCCTCTAGAAGTTCCAGCCGCGTGTTGTGACGCAGATCGAAAAGCCGGTCCACGTTCCCCCTTGAAATCTTCAGCCGGCGCGCCAACTCCGCCTTGCGTACGCCCGAGTCCTTGAGCGCCCGGTGCAGTTCCACCTTGACGCTGGCCAGCGCTGGCAACTTAATCCAGCGGTATTTCCTGCCCCGGCGAGTGGTTGCTTCCGGCATGTCCTTGCCCTGCTTGATCAGATCGCCGATCGCCATCACCAGAAAATCCTCCGCCATTTCCATCGCCTCGGCTTCCGTGGCGCCCTGCGTGGCGCCGTATCCCACGTCCGGGAACGTCACGACGATCGCATCGCCTTCCGGTTTGAATTCAGCTTGGTATCCGGCCATGTCCTACTTTCCTTTCAGTCCGAGTTGCCTGAGGATCGCTTTCAGCGTGCCGCTTGCGATCTCCTTCGATGGGTGACGCGGCATCATTGCCGAGCACGCGCCGAGACGAACCATGGTGTGCTTCTTGCCCTCTTCGAATGTACATCCCTGTGCTCTCAAGAACCGTCTCAGTTCGCCGATCGACACAACCATATTGTACCCACAAAAGAGTACAAGTGGCCGCTTGCTTGTCCCCAAACTTACCCTTTTGTGGCGGAGTATGCGGTGCGGGTCCAACCTTCGCGGGCGCCGGATCGACTTGAGGCTTTATTTAACGACTACGCTGGGGCCGGTGAGCATGTTCTTGCCGTTTCGTCGGTTGCTTCAATTTGCCAGGGCGTCGCGAATGCGCGCGGTGAGCGTGTCCACGAAGTGGGCGGGGGTGAAGCCGTTCATGCGGCTGAAGACCTGGCCGTGGGGGTCGGTGAGGATGGTGGTGGGGATGGAGGTGATCTTCAGCGCGCGCGAGAGGCCGTCCTCGAAGTAGACTGGGCCTCGCCACTTTACTTCCTCCAGAAAAGGCTTAACGGCGGCCCGGTCCGCGTCCGTATCGATGGACAGGAATACCACGTCGGGATTGTTCTGGAACCGTTGCTTCACCTGTTCGTAGAGCGGATGCTGGGCGCAGCAGGGCCCGCACCAGGTGGCCCAGAAATCGAACACCACTACCGTGCGCTTCAGAGTTGCCAGGCTCAGCTTCTGCCCATCCAGGCCGCCCAGGGTGAACTCCATGGGGTCGGTGAGCTGCGCATTGGGGTCGCTCGCGCGCATCCGTAATTCGCGTGTGTGGATGAGCGCCACGTTACGGTCGTAGGCTTCCAGCACCAGCTCGCCGAGGCCGGTCTCGGAGCCGTGCGACTGGCGATAGAGCTCGCCCATGCGGCCGCGGGCGCGCTCGCGTTCGGCATCGGTCGAGCGGGGGTCGGGGATGGTGAAGGCATCGGCTAGCGCGGAGGCCGCTTGGTCCGGCTTTCCCAGGCGCTCGTACCACCGTGCGATCTCCCTGGCGGCGTCGGCGGTGGGCCAGGTCTCAAACGCCCGCTGCGCCAGCGCGAGAGCCTCCTCCGCGCGCCCCAGATTCCCGGTGGCGCGGGCCTCATACCCCAGCGCACGGCCAATCCCGCGGTCCGTCTGGTTCTGCCACTCGGCGGCGCTCGATCCGGAGCGCGCGCCGTCCTTTTGCATCTGCCGCACCAATTCTTCGTAGTGCCGAGCATATTTCAACGCACGCTCCGCCGTATCTTTGGAGTCGCCGGTCAGCAGCGCGCGCGCCACACGATCCAGAATCTGCAGATCGTCCGGCTGCCGGGCGAGCACCCGCTCGCCGTGCAGGATGATGTGCTGGTCGTCATTGGCCTCCATGGAGGCGCGCACGGCGGCACGCTCCAGCTCCTCCTGGCGCGGCGAATGGGGGTACTTTTCCAGGTGCTTTTCGAGGGCGCGCAGGTACTCGAGAGGGCTGGAACCGGCCTCGGAGAGTGCGCTATCCAAGTCTTCCTGCTCCTGGGCGGAGACCTGGGGGGTGGGTCGAGGGGTGGGCCTCTGCGGCGGCTGGGCAGGGCACGGTCCCGCGGCAGCGATCAGCGCCAGGAAGAGCAGCCACTTCATGGCTTGGGATTACGGATGGCCTCGGCGATCTCCGCGGCCCGTGCCCGGGCGGTGTGCATGTAGCTCTCGTTCTTGGAGATGCGATCGAGCGTGGGAAGAAACTGCTCCATACCCACCAGGCGCTTGCGCTCCAGCGCCGATTCCAGCAGGCTCAGCGCCTTGAAGACGCCCAGCCGGTCGTACTTAGCCGCGCGGTCGAGATCGATATGGTGCTCGGCCGATTCGGCCATGCGCTCGAACCAGTCCTGGAGGTCGCGCCCATTGGGATCCTCGGTGAAGTTGAACTTGGTCTCGCTCTTCTGGTCGCCGTTCTCATACCGAAAGGTCTTCATCCCCATGAAGGCGACCTTCAAGGGCGATTCGAGCGGGTGCTTGAAATAGTCGAGCTTGCCTGCCAGATCGAACACCACCTGCGTGTCGGCCGCGTTGAGCTGGAACTTGATGGGCAATTCCTCATCCTCGGCCTCGCGATATTCGGCATTCCCGGCCTTGTCGAGGATGATCTGCAGGAAGGCGGGGGTGCTGCCGGGGAAGGACCTGGAGTACACCAACCGGGATCCGTCACCGGCGAAAAGAGCACTCGCGAACAGCAGAATCAAGGACCACTTCATAGCAATTTTCCGACTCCAAACAACCGATAGGCGGAAGCGCCTGTCCCACCTGCAAGCACCTGGCCCACACGGGTTGACAGACGACAAAAGGCGATCGTCTGTCCCACCTAGAGACTCGTGCCCAGCTTACGGCTGGTGGCTTCGTGCGTAGCGTGGCAGATGGCCACGGCAAGGGCATCGCAAGCGTCTTCCGACTCGATAGCATCCGCCACTCCGAGCAGCGACCGGACCATCATCTGCACCTGGCACTTTTCGGCCCGTCCGTACCCCACTACGCTGATCTTCACTTCCAACGGCGAGTACTCCGCCAACTCCATCCCGGCTTCCGCGATCACCAGCAGGGCAATTCCCCTGACGTGAGCCAGTTTCAGCGCCGTCTTCACGTTCGCCGAATAAAAAATCCCTTCTACCGCACCGGATTCCGGACTATGTTCCCGAATCAAGCGCCGCAGTCCGCCGGCGATTTCCAACAGCCGCTTCTCAAAAGGCCATTTGGTATTGGTGCGAATGACCCCGGCCGCCAGCAGGCGATGCTCTGCCCCGTCGCTCTCGATCACGCCATAACCGGTGCGTTCCGAACCGCAATCGATACCCAGCACGCGCACGTTATTGCGCCATGGCCTCCAGTTCCTTCTCGTCGATATCGAAGTTGGAGTAAACGTTCTGCACGTCGTCGTGCTCTTCCAGCGCCTCGCTAAGTCTCAGCATGCCGCTGGCGTTCTTGCCTTCCAGCTTGATCAGGTTCTTGGGAACCATGGCGATGCTGGCATCCTCATGCGGAATGCCGTTGGTTTCTAAAGCCTTGAGCACCGCTTCGTGCGCCTCGGGAGCGGAGAGAATGATCCACCGGTCACCCTCGTTGCGGAGGTCGTCGCCTCCGGCGTCCAGAACAATACTCAGGAGCTGGTCTTCACCGGCCTTATCGCCCGGGACGAAGATCTGGCTTTTCCGCTCGAACATCCAGGCGACGCTGCCCTGCTCGCCCATGTTGCCGCCGTTCTTGGAGAAGATGTGGCGGATATCGCTCACGGTGCGGTTGCGGTTATCGGTGGCGACGTTGACCAGGACGGCGGCGCCGCCCGGACCGTAGCCTTCGAACATGACTTCATCGATCTGGCCGCCTTCCAGTTCCCCCGTGCCGCGCATGATGGCCTTCTTGATGTTGTCCGAAGGCATACTGACGCCTTTGGCGGCCAGGATGGCGGTGCGCAGACGAGGGTTCCCGTCCGGATCGCCACCGCTACGGGCGGCGATCATGATTTCCTTGATAATGCGCGTGAACGACTTCCCGCGCTTGGCGTCGAGAGCCGCCTTTTTATGCTTAATGGTGGCCCATTTGGAATGGCCCGACATGTGAACCTCTCAGGTAGGCCCAGCCACACTGGCTGGGAGGGACGATGTTATCGAATTCAACCTATTGAGGATAGCAGAATCGGGAATTGGGCTCAAGGAGCAGGTTGACTCGGTTCACTCGGTGCAGCTTCACTCACCATTTCGATGGTCTTCAAAGGGAAAGCCGCCCTCACCTGGGAGAGGCGGCTTCGTCTGAAGTCGATTTGCTACACCGCGCCGTATTCGGTGTCGGTGGTAGGAGCTGGTATCGGAGCGCCCTGTTCGCGAAGTTCATCCAGATAGAGCTCGATCGCCTCCCGTATGTTCCGGTCCATCTCCTCGCGCGTGTCTCCGACGCTCACGCAACCCGGAAGATCGGGCACGTAAGCTGAGTAGCCGGTAGCAGTTTTCTCGATTACGACTGCGTATCTCATCTCAACCCCGCCTGTTTCAGGATACTCGAAAGTGTACCAGCCGCAAGATCGGAGCCGGCATGTCCCGGGATCACAACGATTCCTGGCCTGGTCGGATGCGTGTAGACGCGATGATCTCCCCGCGTCCGCTTGTGCGTCCACCCTTCCTTCTCGATCAGCTTGATCGCATCCCCTACCTTCATTGCGTGCGCTACCTGCTAGCCCTGCATCAACTCGAAGAGCGTGAGCACGGTGCGCCAATTCCTGGCGGTGCTGATGGTGGCGAGCTTGGAGTCGAAGTAGGCGTTGGTCAGTTTGGTGCGCGCCATTCCGTTGGGCAGTTGCACGTAGACGTCTCGCTCACGCACGCAGAATCGATCGGGCGGCGATCGGTCAGGATCGAGAGCCGCGATACTCGATGGATCCGGCAGACTCGCCAGGAAGTATACGTGTAGGGTTGCCTCGGGCGTTCCCGCCTTGAGAAACGGGTTGTTTTGTATGGTGTCCTGAAGCTGCCCGGCGGTCCGCGTCACCACTGGAATCTTATAGCCGTAGTCCTCTGAAATGCGCCTCGGGATGAGGACGGGAAGCTTCCCTGCATGGGCCTCGCTGGCCTTGAAGATGACATTACCGCTCTGGATATAGGTCCGGACATCGGCACACCCGGCTTCGACGAACATCTGAGCCAAATCCGGCATCGGCAGCCGGTTCTTGCCACCGACATTGATTCCCCGCAGAAGGGCGACGTATGTGGACAATGTCTTGGACTGCTTCATAGGCCCTCATTCCCGATATCGGCTGTAGATCGCCTGCCAACGCCGGGCGCGCACCCCGTCACCGATGCGGGCGAACAGATCGGCCAATCCCGAGGCGCATTTCGAGCGCCCCGGTTGGTGGTCGAGGTTGGTGCTGCACTGCGCCTCCATGGATGCCAGCGCGACGAAAGAATTGAGCGGCTCGACGCCGGGGGGAGGGTGGCGCATGTACACCACCGCGGCCGCGTCCTGGTAGACCAGTTTCCACTCCTTTTGCGAGGGGTCCGACAACGCGGCCGGCAGCAGATAGGGCGTACCTGAGGTGTACTCGAATCCATCCATCACGATCACTTCTATCCCGTACTGCCGGAGAAGTTCTTCGCCGCTCTTGCCCCCGGTGGCATCGGCGTTGGCGACCATCCTCTGGTAGTCCTGAAAGACCGATTCGTTCAGCGCGCGTCCATCCAGGAAGACCCGCTCCTGGGGCCACAGCCGCCAGATTAGATACCCGCCGATCTCGTAGGTGTTCAACATGGGCGCGGAGATGTGATGCGCCAGCAGAAAGTCGGCCGCGCCGACCGGATACTTCCAGTCGGCAGCGTGGAATTGAAAGGCTTTCCCTTCCACGATGGGCATGCCAATGCCGGCCACCAGGAGAAGAGCCACCAGGAATTCCGCCGCGACCGGGAACGCCTTCTTCCACGGGAGGTAACTGGCAATCAGCAGCGGTCCGACCAGCCCCGCCAGGAAAATGTTCCGCACGGCGAGCAGGGCGAGACTGCCGAACCCGAAGAGCAGCAGCCAGTCCACCGGGCGGGTCTCGCGCCGCCTCCAGAACAACACGGCAACGGCTCCGGCCAGCAGCACGCTGAAGGGGGACGGCGGCCAGGGCAAGGGGTATTGCCACTCCCAAACGCTGGACTGCAAGAGGCTGCTGCGGTACGAGAGCATCACGGGAAGAACGCGGAACCCGTTGGGGTTGATCCCGGAAACCAGAATGCACAGGGCGGCCACCAGCCACAGGCGGCGTTCATGGGGCTGAGGCTTCCCTCGGAATCGCAGGAACAACGACTCGGCGCAATAGGCGCCCAGGGCCAGCCACCCTACAAGAAAGCCGCCGTGCACGTTGGCCCATACCAGGAACATCGCGGGGAGCACCCAAAGCCATCGCCCGATCTCGAGGAACGCCAGGGTGGCGGCCAGAAATACGAACGTGAAGAGAAAGGGGCGGTCGGAGGTGAACTGGCAGACCACGGTTCCGGCCGCCAGCACGGCTCCCACGGATCGATAGAAGCCGCTTGTCCGGTGGTACGTGGCCAGCCCCACCGATCCACAGAAGGCCGCGATCAGGGCGCAGCGCAGCAGAACGAGACCGGTGAATCCGGCGCCCGCATATACCAGGTAGAGGAGAATCTGCGAGAGCCACTCATGCGTCAGGTTGAAATAGCGCGTGATTTCTTCGGTCCGATAGGCCTGCTTGCCCAGATAGGTGGTGAATGCGAACGGATCAGGGACGGACAACCGGTGGTGCTGGACGATGTACTGGCCGGTCTTGAGATGCCACCAGGTGTCCGGATCGGCCACTTCGGTCGAGGACCAAGCCATCAGCAGCAAAGCGGCGAGGGCGAGGATCGCCGGCCGCAACCAGGCGGGCGTGGCCAGCGGCGCTGGCTTGGTGCTGGTTACAGGGCGGTTAACGGCGCGACGCGGCATGCGTAAGAAGTCCAATTCTAGCAGAGGCGGTTTCGCTGCCCATCTGGATTTTTCACGGCCTCCGGCACTGACCTGACGGTTGCGTCCCAAGCCTCGGTCGAGAAAATGGAAGAAAAATCCTGGACGCTCCGTCTGAATCGCTGGTGGTTCATCTGAGTGATCGCGAGATCAGCGCAGAGATCATCGAATCTTGTCGCTTGGGCGACCGGGACGCTTTCCGTGCGCTCTACGACTTGTATAAGGACCGGGTGTATTCCATCGCGGTCTATTTTCTACATGGCGACCAAGCCGCGGCCAGCGATGTCACCCAGCAGGTCTTTCTTAAACTGATGACCAGCATTGGGCAGTTTCGCGGGGACGCGGAGTTCTCCACATGGCTATACCGGCTGGTGGTCAACGCGTGCATGGACGCAGGCCGTCGCCAGAAGTCGGACGTCGTGATCGCGGATCGCTCCCGCATGGAGGCATTCGCCGGGCCAGCCTCGCAGGAGGAGGATTACGCGCGCGCGCAGATGGCGAACTCGGTGCGGGCGGCGGTGTCGGCGCTGCCTCCGAAGTTTCGAATGGCCGTCTTGCTACGGTATTTCGAGGATCTCTCTTATGAGCAGATGGCGGAGGCCCTGCACTGTTCCATGGGGACGGTGGCTTCCAGGCTGAGCCGGGGGCACAGGATTCTGGCGGAGCGGTTGAAGGAGGTTCGCAAAGTATGGTGACAGGCAACGCTGTCCGGCCCAGGGGGCACCCCGCACAAAGGCGGCGCCTTGGGACAGCGAAGCCTGTCACCATATTCTGTAAAGGATAACCATGTTTACGAGGCATGTTTCGCGGCAGCTTGCAGGCTATATCGACGGGGAACTGGCGCGGCCCAGAGCGCGGCAGGCCGAGCTCCACCTGGGGCACTGCGCGCAATGCCGGATCGAGTGCGAGCAGGTCCGATGGGGCATGGCGATTGTCGAGCATCTTCCGCAGGTGGAGGCGCCCGAGGCGATATGGACGTCGATCGAGGCAGCACTGCAGGAGAACCGATCGCGCAAGATGGTGACGGTTCGCCAGTTGCGGCTGGCCTTCGCCGCCACCGTGGTGTTGGCGTTGGCCGGCGGCGCCTACTGGCGCGTCGCACACCAGTCCGGGACGCGCTGGGAAGTGGTGCGGGTGGATGGTTCGCCGTCCGTGGGGGCGCGACACATCCGCGGATCCGGCCGGGTGGGAGCCGGCGAGTGGATCGAAACGGATTCGGGGTCGCGGGCCACGGTTATGGTAGGCGAGATCGGGTCGGTGGAGGTCGCGCCGAACACGCGGGTGCGTGTGGTGACGGCGCGGCCGGGCGAACACAGGCTGGCGCTGGCGCGCGGAGAGATCCGGGCGAGGATCTCCGCGCCGCCAAGGCTTTTCTTCGTGGACACCGCGTCGGGCACCGCCGTGGATCTCGGCTGCGAATACGCGCTGAACACCGACGAGGACGGATTCGGTGAACTTCGGGTCACCAAGGGCTGGGTATCGTTTCAGTGGAACGGGCTGGAGTCCCTGGTGCCGGCTGGCGCGAGCTGCCGGACGCGGCCGCATGTGGGGCCGGGCATTCCGTACTTCGACGACGCGCCGGAAAGCGTGAAGCAGGCGCTGGAGATCTTCGGCTTGCAGAAAGCCGAAAACGACGCGCTCAGCATCATTCTTGCCGAGTCACGCGTGCGCGATACGCTCACGCTCTGGCATCTGCTCTCGCGCGTGGAAGCCGGCGATCGGGAGCGTGTATACGACCGGATCGCCGCGCTGACACCCGTCCCGGCGGGAGTTTCGCGCGAGCAGGCGCTGAAGCTGGACCCGGAAACGCTAAAGCGTTGGAAAGAGGAATTGGCATGGACGTGGTGAGCCGCTTGGTCAGACTCAGTCCCAGAAGCCGTGAAAGAACCGCCCGCAAGCGGGCGAGGCAGGCACACCTCTGAAAACACAGGACCTGTTGTGGTGGCACAGCGCGGCTTCGCCTGCGGATCTTGATCTCACAACTTCTCAAACTCAAGCTCAAACTTAAGGTCGCGGCTCCGACCGGAGCCGTGCCCAGAGGGCACGCCGTAAGCCAGCGGCGCGAATGTTCTTTCCCAGGTTTCGGGTCCGGATAGATGGTATACTCTTGGCGCGACGGTAGTCGCACGTTTATGCAGACCCGGGCTTCGATACTTAGTTCGTCTCCGCATCTTACACTCACCCTAAGGGGGTGCTCCCGTGCTCGATCTTGCAATTGTTCGCGCAATATTTATCCTCGTTCTTGCTGCCTCCGCATACGCCATGGATCCTTTCAACGTGCCTCCGGTTCTGGCTGCGGCGGGCGGGTTGGCTCTCGGCGCAGGTATTATCTTCTTTGAAATCCGGCTGGAGCAGGTCAGCCTGAAGCGGTTGATCGGCGCCGCTGCGGGATCCGTTCTGGGGATTTTCGGCGCCTTTCTGATGTCGCTGGTGCTCGGCCCGTCCATCCACCAGCCATTTCTGCAAGTGTCCATCCTGCTGTGGATGACCTACGTCGGTCTCATCGTAGGGGCCAAGAAGGGCGACATGCTCAACCTGGCGGCGCTGGGAGGGTTCTTCGGCGGCGAAAAGTCGTCCAAGAAATCCTTCAAGATTCTGGATACCAGCGTGATCATCGACGGTCGCATCGCCGATATCGCGGAGACCGGCTTCCTGGATGGCGTCCTGGTGATCCCCCAGTTCGTGCTCCGGGAACTCCAGTTGGTGGCCGATTCGGCCGATTCCATGAAGCGTAATCGCGGGCGGCGGGGACTGGACATTCTCCAACGGGTCCAGAAGATGGCCCACTTGAACGTCCAGATCGTGGAGGAGGACTTTCCGCACGTCCGCGACGTGGATATGAAGCTCATCGAATTGGCCAAGGTCTACGATTGCAAGGTCATCACCAACGATTTCAACCTGAACAAGGTGGCGCAACTCCACGGCGTGGAGGTGCTGAATATCAATGAGCTGGCCAACTCGCTGAAACCCATCGTGTTGCCCGGCGAAACCATGCGAGTGTTCATCCTCAAAGAAGGTAAGGAGTATAACCAGGGCGTCGCCTACCTGGACGACGGAACCATGGTGGTGGTGGACAACGCCAAGAAGATGATTTCCAAGACCATCGACATTTCCGTCACCAGCGTGCTCCAGACCACCGCGGGGAAGATGATTTTCGGTAAATTCGATGAGCGGATGCACGCCGCCGCTGGTGCGGAGAGACACGATCGGCCGGTGCGCAAGAGCGATCCACAGCCAATGACCAACCTCGGCCCCGAGAAAACCACGATAGAATCGTAGAGCACATGAAAGTCGCCGTGATATTGCCTGCCGCGGGTCTCGGCACCCGTATGGGCAAGAACTCCGCCGAGAAGACCGGGACCAGCCGGAAGCAGTTCATGCTGCTGGACGGCTCGCCCATCCTGATCCACACGGTCCGGAAGTTCGCTGCGTCGGATCGCGTTGCGGAAATCGTGGTGGCGGTGCGCGCGGAGGACCTGGAATGGGTCGGCGAGATGCTGGCGCAGGAATTTCCGCGATGGCGCGTTCGCGTGGTGGAAGGCGGCAATAGCCGCCAGGATTCGGTGGAGAACGCCCTCGCGACGCTGGGCCCGGAAACGGGCCTGGTGGCGGTTCACGACGCGGTACGGCCCTTTATCGATCTGGAAACCATTCACAAGGTGTTCGACGAAGCCGCCGACACCGGCGCCGCGATTGTGGGGGTGCCGGCAGTCGATACCGTGAAACAGGTGAGCCGCGGAACCAGCCACGTCCGGATTCGGGCGACTCTGCCGCGCGAGAAACTGGTGATGGCTCAAACCCCGCAAGTCTTCCGGTATGACCTGCTGGCGCGCGCCTTCCAATTCGCGCGCCAGGATGGGTTCATCGGCACGGACGAATCGAGCCTGGTGGAGCGCATGGATGTGGAAGTGAGCGTAGTGCCCGGCAGCGACCGCAACATTAAGATCACCAAGCCCAGCGACATGGATCTCGCCCGCCTTTTCCTCCGGGAGGAAACCGCGAAAGAAGCCCACTCTTGAGTGAGATTCGAACCGGCCTGGGATGGGATGTGCACCGACTGGCGCCTGGCAGGCCGCTCATTCTGGGCGGTGTCACGGTACCCTGTGAATTCGGCCTCGAAGGCCACTCGGACGCCGACATCCTGGCGCATGCCCTCACCGACGCAGTCCTGGGAGCGGCGGCCCTGGGTGACATCGGCATGCATTTCCCCGATTCCGACCCTCGCTGGAAGGGCTGCGACAGCCTGGTGTTTCTGCGGCACGCGAAGGAGTTGGCGGAGGCTCTCGGATACCGCATCGTGAACGTGGATTCGACCGTTATCCTCGAACAGCCGAAGCTCAAGGATTACCGTCAGGCGATTCGCGAGCGGATCGCGGAGGCGCTGGCCGTGGAGCCGGATCGCGTCTCCGTCAAATTCAAAACGGCCGAGAAGTTGGGGCCTGTAGGCGAAGGGCGCTCTGCCGAGGCCCAAGCCATCGTCACTCTGCAGAAACTGGGAACCGGTCCCTGGATCGACGCGGCTTGACCGCTGCCTTGCCGCGGGCTTCCGACACTTTGTTGGAGCCGACCGCTCCCCTACGGTCGCGGCTTCGCATGGGGCCCGCCATCTTCGGCGACGCGCATCCGCACGAGAGAGTTTGCCATCCAATAGTGGCAAAGAAGTATCCAATCAGGAGACTCATCATGGCTGTCAAGAAGATCATCGCGGTAGTGGGCGCCACCGGCGCGCAGGGCGGTGGCCTGGTTCGCGCTATTCAGAACGACGGAAACGGCGGCTTTGCCGCCCGTGCGATTACCAGAGACATCCACTCCGGCAAGGCCAAGGAACTGGCGGCACTGGGCGCCGAGGTGGTGGCAGGCGATGTGGACGACCCGGAAAGCCTGAAACGCGCCTTCGAAGGCGCTCACGGGGCCTACTGCGTCACCTTCTACTGGGCGCATCTTTCGCCCGAGAAGGAGTTCGCCCAAGCCGGTGCGTTGGCCGCGGCGGCGAAGCACGCCCGTGTCCAACACGCCATCTGGTCCACGCTGGAAGACACGCGCCAGTGGATTCCGCTCAGCGACGACCGCATGCCTACCCTCATGGGCAAGTACAAGGTGCCGCACTTCGACTCGAAAGGGGAGGCCAACCACCTCTTCACTGATCTCGGGGTGCCCACCACTTTCCTGTTGACGTCCTTCTATTGGGAGAACTTCATCTACTTCGGCACGGGACCGAAGCGGGGCCCCGACGGCATCCTCGCGGTCACTCTGCCGATGGGCGACAAGAAACTCCCCGGAATCGCTACCGAAGACATCGGCAAGTGCGCGTATAGCCTGTTCCAAAAGGGCGGCGAATTCATTGGGAAAACCGTGGGAATCGCCGGCGAACACCTCACCGGCGCGCAGATGGCCGCCCGGCTGGGGAGGGCCCTGGGCCAGGAAGTCCGCTATAACGAGGTGCCGCCCGAGGTTTACCGCGGCTTCGGCTTCCCCGGGGCCGACGATCTCGGCAACATGTTCCAATTCAAACGCGACTTCGAAGATGTGTTCTGCGGCGCGCGCAGCCTGGATTTCTCTCGCGCCCTGAATCCCTCACTTCAAACCTTCGACACCTGGCTCGCGGAGAACAAGAACCGGATTCCGATTGAATAGCGGGGGGCGGGTCTCCGACTGGGTGGACGGGCTTTCAGCCGGTGAACAGACGACGAAAGGCGATCGTCTGTCCTACTCCCACCTGGCGGTGAAGATATTGAATTCGTAGCGCTCCTTGGCATCCCGGTCGGAGCAGAACACCAGCGTTTTTCCGTCCGGCGAGAACTCCGGGAACGACGTAAACCCACCAAAACTGGTCACCTGGGTCAGCCCCGTGCCATCCACATTCATCAGGTACAGCTCAAAATGCCGGCTGTCGCAGTCGTGCTTGTTGGACGAAAAGAGAATACGCTTTCCGTCCGGGGTAAACGTCGGGGCGAAACTCGCGCATCCGAAGTTGGTGATGGTGCGGGCATTGCGACCACGCGCATCCGACACCACCAGTTCCATCTTCATGGGGGTTGTCTGATTGTCCGCCAGCAGCGATTTGTAGCGCGCCAGGTCTTCCGGGGTCTTAGGGTAATGCGCGCGCCACACGATCATCTTCCCATCGCGCGAGAAGGCAGGGCCGCCGTCGTACCCGATGGTCGAAGTGATCCTCCGCTTGTGGGAACCGTCGGCCCGCATGGTCCACAGGTCCAGATCGCCGCCCGCCAGCGAGGTATACACCAGCATGCCGGTTTTCCAGTTGACGGTGGTCTCGGCGTCGTATCCCGGCGTGTCCGTGAGGCGCTTTTCGATTTTGCCCGCGTCTGTCGCCAGGAAGATGTCGTAGCCGGCATAGACCGGCCACACATACCCCTTGCTGCGATCCGGCGGCGTCGGGCAAGCGTCCCCCGCCAAGTGCGTCGACGAATAGACGATGTGCTGGTTGTCACCCAGGAAGTAGCCGCAGGTGGTTTGGCCCTTGCCGGTGGAGACCAGGTGCTGGTCCGAGCCGTCGGCGTTCATGATGAAAATCTGGTCGCACCCGTAGGGCGGGCGCGTCGTCATGAAGATGAGCCGTTTGCCATCGGGCGACCAATAGGCCTCGGCGTTCTGACCGCCATGCGTCAACTGGCGAAAGTCGCTCAAACGGGGCGTTTGCGCTGAAGCCTGGGTCAGAAACAGAATCGCGATCAGAGTAGCGGCCGCCGACAGCACCAATAGTGTTTTCCTCATAGCCTGAACCTGCAAGTATACTGTGGAGCGTGCCCCGGATTTTGGTGTTCCTCTTCGCCCTGCCGCTTCTTGCGGCCACGCCCCCCGCGCGCTTCACCGAACATACCATTGCCACCGACCTCAGAGGCGGCTATCAGGTAGTGGTCGCCGACCTCAATCGCGACGGCAAGCCCGACCTCATCGCCCTCGCCAGCGGCCTGACCGAGCTGGTCTGGTACGAAAACCCCACCTGGCAGCGCCACGTCATCGCCTCGGGCCTCTCGCACATGATCAACTGCACCACGATCGACGTGCCTGGCGACACCATTCCGCAAATCGTGCTCGCCACCGAATTCGCCAACCAGGCCAAGGACAGCCTCGGCGTGGTCTCGGTGTTGCGCCACAACGGCAACCCGCGCGACCCGTGGACCGTCACCGAAATCGACCGGCTCACCACGTCCCACCGCTTGCGCACCGCCGATATCGATGGTAGCGGGAAGCGCGTGGTGCTCAATCAGCCGCTCACCGGCGCCAAGGCTGAAGCTCCCGACTATCGCGATCAGACGCCGCTGGTCTTTTATCGTCCCGGCGAGTGGAAGCGGCAACTCATAAGCAATGAGAATAGCGGCGTGGTCCATGGCATTTACGTCGTGGATTGGGACGGCAATGGCCGCGACGCCATCCTCACCGCCAGCTTTGTCGGTATCCACCTGTTTCAGTTCGGCAAAGACGGCCGCTGGAGCCGCACCGAGATCGCCAAGGGCGACCCTGCGGCCTGGCCCAAATCCGGGTCCAGCGACATCGCTGTGGGCCGTCTCGGGAAGGCGCGATTTCTGGCCGCCATCGAGCCGTGGCATGGGAACCAGGTCTCGGTCTATCGGCAGCAGCAGGGCCGCTGGGAACGGCAGGTGATCGACAGCGCGCTGGTCGACGGCCATACCATCGTCACGGCCGACCTCAACCACGATGGTCTGGACGAGATCATCGCCGGGTTTCGTGGCCGGGGCCGCAGCGTGTACCTTTACTATGCCGAGGACGCCGCCGGCGAGCGTTGGTCCCGTCAGATACTCGACGATGGCGGCATGGCTGCTGCCGCCTGCGCTGTCGCCGACCTGAACGGCGACGGAGCACCGGACATCACCTGCATAGGGTCAGGGAGCAGCAATTTGAAGTGGTATGAAAATGTGGGGCAGGGCCGTCAGGATGGACGCTGAGCATTAAAATCAAAGCATTCACGCTCCACAATAAGGGAAAACCTTATCATGGGTCAAATATGAAGGATGCGCCCGTGTGCGTGGGCGGACCCCTGGCCCGAAGCTGACCTTGGCCCGAAGCCGACGCTGGGTCACGGACTGGGCAGCACTGGGCAGGCTAAAGCATGGCTAAAGCATGCCCCACCTTGGGGAACTTGTTAAAATCAAGAATTGCCAGATTTCCTCGTATCGGTTGTGATCCCCACTCTGGCTGCGGATGCGAGGCTCCGGGAGTGCCTGGAAGCCCTCGGCCGGCAGACCCGGCACGATTTTGAAGTGATCGTCGTGGACAACAGCGGCAACGGCCTGGCGCGGCGTAACGGCATACCGGCGAACGCGCGGGTCATCGAAAACACCAGCAACGCCGGCTACGGCATCGCCATCAACCAGGGCGTACGCGCATCCTCCGCCCCCTACGTCGCCAGCCTGAACGACGACGCCGTCCCGCACCCCGATTGGCTCGATGCGCTGGTCGGCGCCCTGGAGCAGCGTCCCGACGCCGGCATGGGCGCCTCGCAGGTGCGCCTGTTCGGCGAAGAGCGTCTGGATTCGGCCGGCATGCTGGTGGCTCGCGACGGCACCAGCAAGCAGCGCGGGCATGGCAGAATGCCGGACGATTTCCCGGTAGCCGAGGAAGCGCTCTTCCCCAGCGGATCGGCGGCGCTCTACCGGCGCGCCATGCTGGAGGAGATCGGCGGCTTCGACGACCACTTCTTCCTGTACTGCGAAGATACCGACCTGGGCCTGCGCGCACGCTGGGCCGGATGGAAGTGCCTCTACGTCCCTGAGGCGGTCGTGGAGCACCACTACTCCCACTCCACCGGCCGGGCCTCCCCGGTGAAGGCCTATTTCGTCGAACGGAACCGGCTGTTTGTGATCGCCAAGAATTTTCCGGCGCGCATGTTGCTGGCCGCGCCCTTCGCGTCCGTGGCGCGCTACCTGTGGCATGCCTGGTACATATTGCAGGGCCGTGGCAGCGCGGCCCGCTTCCGTGCCGAAGGGCACGCCGGGCCGAAAATGCTGTGGTACGTGGTGCGCGCCCACGCGGCCCTCTTCGGAAACGGACCCCGCCTGTGGCGCCAGCGCCGCGAAATCCGCGCCCGCGCCCGCATCACGCCAACCGTATTCGCGCATCTCATGCGCAGCCACTCCATCAGCGCGAGGAGGGTGGCAGGGCTCTGATGCGCGCACCTGGTCCCGAATCCCTCCTGGTGATCGTGCCGGCCTTCAACGAAGAGGCCGCGGTAGGCGATGTGGTGCGCGCGGTCCACACCTACGTCCCCGGCGTGCCGGTCCTGGTGCTCGACGATTGTTCCCTCGATAACACTGTCGGCGCGGCGCGCGCGGCCGGCGCCGAAGTGCTGGCCCTGCCGCACCACTTGGGCCTGGGCGGCTGTGTGCAGGCCGGCTACAAACTGGCCCACGAATTGGGTTTCCAGTACGTCATTCGGGTAGATGGGGACGGCCAGCACGACGCCCGCGATATCCCGCGCATTCTCGAAACGCTGAAAACCAGCGGCTGTGAAATGGTGATCGGGTCCCGCTTTTCCGAGGACAACGGTTCAAGCACCGGCCTACTGCGCGCGCTGGGCATCCGCTTCTTTCGTATGATGCTACGGCCCATCCTGGGCAAGCCGGTACACGACCCCACCTCCGGGTTCGTCGGCGTGAACCGCAAGGCGCTGGAGGTTTTCAGCCGCAGCTTTCCCCTGGAATACCCCGAAATAGAAACCCTGGTCGTGTTGCAGCGCCGCCGGTTCCGCTTCGAGGAAGTGCCGTGTAAGATGCGGAAGCGCACCACCGGGCGCTCGTCGATTACGGCTGCCAAATCGCTCTATTATATGGTTCATGTGCTCCTGGGAGTTTTCGTGAACGTCTTGAAGTACGAGCGCCGGTTGCGTCGGGGGAGACAGGCGGAACCGCCTGTCCCACCTGGGGAGAGCACGGGAAGACAGACGAAAGCGCCCGTCCCACCTGGGGAAGGGGTTGGAGGATAGATGGACCGCCTCTTGAATGTCACAACCGTTCTGAGCGCCTTGCTGCTGATTATGGTGCTCGTCTCCGTGCGCCGCGCGCACATTCGGGTAGAGTATTCGGTAAGCTGGCTGCTCGCCGCATTGGTGATGTTGATCCTCTCGCGGGCGCGCCCGCTGTTGGAATACGTAACCTCGCATACTGGCATACCGGACACTCCGTTGACGCTTTTCCTGACCGCCGGCAGCGTGTTTCTGGTCATGTTTTTCCGTTTTTCCATCATCATCTCCCACTTGCGCGACGACAACATCGCGCTGGCGCAGCGCGTCGCCATCCTGGAGTACCACATCCGGAGCTTCGGTAAGAATGAAAGCTAAGGGCTCGTCAACCAATGACCGCAGCAAGCGCTCCCGACCCTGTGAGGGTACCCCGGTCGCGGCTCGGAAGCGGGCAACCCCGGCCCAGGACAAACGACCTTCCCTGTGGCCCTACGCCCTGGGGGCACTGGCCGCCGCGATCATGGTCTTCTGGGCGTACGGGCCCGTGATGAATGGCCCTTTTCTCTTCGACGATACCGCCCTTCCCTTCGCGTTGCCTGCCTTCAAAGCGCCCCTCCTGGTGTGGCTCCGTTCCGACGTTCGCCCGGTGCTGTTCTTCACTTACTGGGCGAATGCCCGCATGGGCCAGGATGATCCGTACCCTTTTCATGTCTTCAACGTCCTGATTCACCTGGTCAACAGCGGGTTGGTTTTCCTGATCGTCCGCCGCCTTCTGGACTGGTCCCGGGAAACGCGCGACCAGGGGGTCGCGCGCGGATGGCCCAGAGGGCGCCCCGGTCCGCCTCACTTTTTCATGAAGTACAATCTGCCAGCGGCGTTCGCCGCCGCAATTTTCCTACTGCACCCGGTCGAGACCGAAGCCGTGGCCTACCTGGCAGGCCGCTCGGAGTCGCTCAGCGCGATGTTCGTGCTCGCGGCGTTCGGCGTCTTTCTCTATCGCCGGCAGGCGGTAGCTTCCTGGGCCATGGTGGCCGCGATCCTGGCGCTGTTCGCCTTGGCGCTCCTCTCCAAACAGAACACCATCTCCCTGCCGGCGCTCCTGCTGCTCACCGATTACTGGTGGAATCCCGGCTTTTCCTTCCAGGGAGTTCGCGCCAACTGGAAGCTCTACCTTCCCATGGCGTTGGGGGCGGTAGCGGGTGTTGCCTTCTTCTGGAGAGTCATCATGACGGCCGAGACCGCCGGCTTCGGAATGAAGGATCTCACCTGGTATCAATACTTCTTCACCCAGTGCCGCGCCCTGTTCGTCTATATCGGCATGTTCCTGCTGCCGGCCAGGCTTACGGCGGACTGGGACTTCTCCATCTCCCGAACCATTCTGGATCGCGGCGCTATTGTAGGGCTGGTTCTCCTGCTCGCGCTGGCTGCAATCGCCTGGCGCTACCGCCGCCGCTTTCCGTTGGCCAGCTACGGCTTCTTCGTCTACCTGGTGATGATGGCCCCTACGTCGTCCTTCCTGCCCATCCGCGACGCCATCGCCGAGCGCCGCCTGTACTTCGCCATGCTCGGCCTGCTGCTGATCGTGGTGGACCTGCTCGGCCGCCTGAAGGTCGATCGCAAGGCGCTGGTTACGGCCTGTGTGGTGGTCTTGCTGGTGGCGGCTGGTCTCACGCACGCCCGCGCCGCGGTCTGGAGCGACCCGATTGCCCTCTGGGAAGACACCGCGAGCAAGGCGCCCAATAAGCGGCGCGTCCGCTTCCAACTCGGCGCCGCCTATCTCTTCGCCAACGAGTTCGATCGGGCGGCCGCGGAATTTGAGAAGACCGCGCAGCTCGAGCCGCCCGATCACAACCTGCTGGTGGACTGGGGCCTGGCTCTGGACGGCTTGAATCGAATGGATGACGCTATCGCGAAACTCCAGATGGCTGCATTGATGGCACCCACCGCTCACGTCTACACCCAAATCGCCATGGTCTACGCCAAGCGGAGTCGCTGGACCGAAGCGCTGGATGCCTTGACCACGGCTGAGAAGATCGACGGAAATTTCGCGACGATTTACGTGTACCGGGGCAATGTCTTCATGAACACGAATCAGCCCGTGCTGGCCATACCGGAATACGAGCGCGCCCTGAAGATCCAGCCGGATTACGAGGAGGCCCTGCTAAACCTCCGCAAGGCTCGGAACGCGCTCCAGAGCGTCCCTCACTGATATGCGAGGGCCCCTGCGCATTGGAGTGAATGCGCTCTACATGATCCCCGGCGGCGTCGGCGGAACCGAGATTTACCTGCGCGGGTTGTTGACCGCGATGGCCGAAATCGACCGGCTCAACCAGTATTTCGTCTTCACCAATCAGGAAACCGGCGCGGACCTGGTTCCCAAGGCGCCGAACTTCAGCGCGGCCCCGCAACCCGTCCGAGCCGCGTTTCGCCCCGCGCGAATTCTGTGGGAGCAGACCGGACTGCCCCTGAACGCCGCGCGCCGCCGCCTCGACGTGATGCTGAACCCCGGATTCACCGCCCCCATCCTGTGCGGCTGTCCGCAAGTCACGGCCTTCCACGACCTGCAGCACAAACGCCACCCCGAATACTTCCGCTGGTTTGACCTGCCGTTCTGGGAGTTCTTCCTTTTCTGGTCCGCGCACGTCTCCCGCCTGCTGCTGGCCGACTCCGACGCCACCGCGGCCGACCTGCTGCGGTACTATCGCCTGCCGGAATCCAAGGTCCGCGTGGCGCCGCTGGGTGTCGATCCGGTTTTCTTCGACCTGGCGCGGCGCCGCCGCCCCGAGCGTTTCCTCCTGGCCGTTTCCACGCTGCACCCCCACAAGAATCTGGATGGCCTGCTCCGTGCGTTTGCCGCATTCCGCCGCCAGCGCCCCGAATTCCGCCTGGTGGTGTGCGGCATGCACGGCTTTTTCGCCGGCCCCCTGCACGGCCTGCGCGATTCCCTGGGCCTCGGCGACGCCGTAGATTTTCCGGGCTGGATCCCTCGCGAGGACCTTCACGAGCTGTACACGAAGGCGTGGGCCTTCATCTACCCGTCGTTGTTCGAAGGTTTTGGCCTGCCCGTCTTGGAGGCCTTGGCCGCTAGCGTCCCCGCAGCCTGTTCGGCCATCGAACCGCTCTCCAGCATCGCCGGCACTGCCGCCTTGCAGTTCGACCCGCTGGACCAGAACGCCATGGTGGAAGCCATGCTGCGCATCACCGGCGACGAACCCCTGCGCCAGCGCTTGTCCGAAGCAGGCCCGCGCCGCGCCGCCCATTTCTCCTGGAGAGCGACCGCCGAAGCCACTTTGGCCGCAATGACACGGGCGTCCACGCCTGTGTAGTCCGCAAGGCCTTCAGTTAGTAACCTCTCCCTAACCATTGATACTACCCTTCGTACTAGAAGTACTATAGCCTGGAAGAGTGAGTTCACTCGCTGTTTCCTGGAAATCTCGAACGGCCCTCATCTGGGCCGCCCTTCTGTTGCCAAGTGTGCTCCTCGGACAGAACCCTTCCGTGAGCGTTGCTGTCGACGCCAACGCCAATCGCCATACCATCAGCCCGACCGTCTACGGGGTGGCCTACGCAGGCACCACGATCCTCACCGACCTCAATGTGACTCTGAACCGGTACGGAGGCAACAACACCAGCCGGTACAACTGGCAATTGAACGCGGACAATCGCGGCAGCGACTGGTATTTCGAGAGCATCGGCGATTCCAGCTCCACGGCCGGCGAGCGGGGAGACACGTTCATTTCCACTACCCGAAGCGGAGGCGCGAAGCCCATGCTCACCATTCCCATGATCGGGTACGTGGGAAAACTGGGCTCCAATCGCGTCAAGCTCTCCAGTTTCTCGATCGCCAAGTACGGCGCGCAGACCGGGAACGACTGGCAATGGTTTCCCGACGCTGGAAACGGCGTCTCGAAGGCCACCGGGGCCAACATCGGCGGTAACGATCCGAACGACGCCAACGTCTTCTCCAACTCCAGTTTTCAGGCGGCCTGGGTGCAGCACATCGTGAGCACCTGGGGCACGGTTCCCAACAACGGGATTGCCTGTTACATCCTGGACAATGAGCCGAGCCTCTGGCACTCCACGCATCGCGACGTCCACCCCACCGGCGCCACCATGGACGAAATCAAGAGCAAGATCGCCGACTACGCCGCCCAGATCAAGTTCCTGGATCCCACCGCACTGGTCGCGGGGCCGGAGGAGTGGGGCTGGAGCGGCTATTTCTTCAGCGGCTTCGACCAGCAATACGGCAGTCTCCACGGATGGAGCTCGCTCCCCGACCGCACCAACCACGGCGGCGCCGACTACCTGCCCTGGCTGCTGGCCCAACTGAAGCAGACGCAGGTGGCCGGCAATCTGAAGCCGCTCGACATTTTCAGCGTGCACTACTACCCCCAGGGAGGAGAGTTCGGGAACGACACCTCGACCACGATGCAACTCCTGCGCAACCGCTCGACGCGCTCGCTCTGGGACCCGAACTATGTCGATCAATCCTGGATCAACGACAAGGTTCAACTGATTCCGCGGCTGCGCGGGTGGGTGAACACCTACTACTATCCGGGAACACCGGTCGCGATCACCGAGTACAACTGGGGAGCCGAGGGCCACATCAACGGAGCTACCACCCAAGCCGACATCTACGGCATTTTCGGCCGCGAAGCGCTGGACATGGCTACGCGGTGGACCACTCCGGATCCTTCCACTCCCACCTATAAGGCGATGAAGATGTACCGCAATTACGACGGGAACCGGTCGGCCTTCGGAGATACCAGCGTCCTCGCCAGCGTGCCCAACCCGGACAACCTTGCCGCATTCGCCGCCCTGCGATCCTCCGACCAGGCGCTCACCGTCATGGTGATCAGCAAGGTCCTCAGCGGCAACACTCCGGTTACCGTGTCGCTCGCGAACTTCTCCGGAAATGGCACCGCGCAGGCGTGGCAGCTCACTTCCGCCAACACGATTACGCGGCTCGCGGATCTCGGCTACAGCGGTGGATCGCTCGCGACCACCGTCCCGCCGCAAAGCGTCACTCTGTTCGTGCTGCCTTCCGGGGGGGCGAATCTGCCGCCGGTGGCCTCCCTGACCGCCACGCCGGCATCGGGTATCGCGCCTGTCGCTGTGACTCTGGACGCGTCGGCCTCCCGAGACCCGGACGGTTTCATCTCGACTTACGCCTGGGCGTTCGGCGACGGAAACACGGCTTCGGGAACGGCTGCGAAGGTCGCTCATACATACGCATCTCCCGGAACCTACACGGCCAAAGTCACTGTGACCGACAATGGCGGAGCGACCGCATCGGCCACCGCGCTGGTCAGCGCCACCACCGACCCCAATGTGATTCGAGCTCCCTCCAATCTCTCGGGCGCCGGATCGAGAGGCAGCGCGAGTCTTACCTGGAAAGACAATTCCAGCAATGAGACGGGCTTCCACATCGAGCGCGCGTCCAGCGGGTCCACCGCTTACGTAGTGGCGGGCTCTGTCGCGGCGAATGTCACCACTTATGCGGAATCGGTGGCGCGAGGAACATACAGCTACCGCGTCCGGGCATATAACCAAACCACGGGCCGAGTTTCCGGCTATTCCAACGTAGTAAGTGTTCGGGTGAGGTAGGTGCAAGGAGGAATCATGAAATCACTATCCGTCGTTGTTCTTCTGTCTCTTGGCGCGGCAGCATCGTTTGCGCAGCCTCCCACGATCGGGAACTGCACCGTGCTCCCGGCGAATAATATCTGGAATACCCCTGTGGATACCTTGCCGGTATTGTCGAACTCCGCTACTTACATCAATGCTATCGGTCCGGCAAAGCCGTTGCATCCGGATTTCGGATCGGACCCCAACGGGGGTATTCCATTCGTAACGGTCCTGGGCAGTCAGACCAAGTATCCGGTTACGTTCTCGTATTCCGGTGAAAGCGATCTGGGCCCCTATGCCGTACCGCTGAATGCGCCCATCGAAGGCGGCAGCGGTAGCACGGGCGACCGGCATGCCATCGCCGTGGATACCGGTAGCTGCATTCTCTACGAGCTGTACAGCGCTCTTCCGCAGGCAGCCTCGTGGACGGCGGGTTCAGGCGCAATCTTCGATCTGAAATCCAATGCATTGCGCCCCGCCACCTGGACCTCGGCAGACGCTGCGGGACTGCCCATCATGCCGGGCCTGGTACGCTACGATGAAGTCGCGTCCGGCGAGATCCGCCACGCGCTGCGCTTCACGGTGCCTTCCACGCTGCGCGCCTATGTATGGCCGGCGCGTCATTACGCCTCCAGCCTGACGGACCCGATGTACCCGCCGATGGGGCAGCGCTTCCGCCTGAAGGCCAGTTTCGACATATCGCCCTACACGGCGGACGTGCAAGTGATCCTGCGCGCCCTGAAGAAATACGGGATGATGATTGCCGACAACGGTTCCGCATGGTATATCACCGGCGAGCCGGATCCGCGATGGAACGATGACACTCTGGGCAGAATCCGGAACGTACTGGGCTCCGCGTTCGAGGCTGTGGACGTCTCCTCGCTGATGGTGGATCCGAATACGGGCCAGGCGCGGCAACCGGGAATCTCCGTTACCGTAACGCCCGGCGCGGCGACGCTTCTGCCCGGCGCGACCCAGCAGTTTGCGGCGACCGTCCAAAACACCGCCAATCAGTCTGTGACCTGGGCCGTCAACGGCATCCTGGGCGGCAGTTCACCGCTCGGTTTGGTCAGTTCGACCGGCCTCTACACCGCGCCTCCCCTGGCGCCTTCGCCCGCTACCGTGGCGGTGGAGGCGGCATCGGTGGCGTTCCCGCCGGTCAGCGGGTCGGCGTCAGTGACCATCAAGTATCCCGCTCCCGCGATCTTGTCCGTCACGCCCAACCCGCTAACGGCCGGCACCTTCACATTGAGTGTGAGCGGCAGTGGCTTCCGCAGCGGAGCAATCGTGAAGCTTGCGGGCGTCTCGCTCAGCACCACGTTCGTCTCGGCGTCCGGGTTGTCCGCTTCGGGCTCCACCTCCGCCACCGGATCCGCCGTGCCGGTAACGGTTCTCAATCCCGACGGCCAGGTCTCCGGCGCGTACAACATCTCGGTGGTCGCCAACACGCCGGTTTCGGTCACCGTATCGCCCGCCACGGTCACCGTCCGGCTGAGACACGCCACTCAATTCACAGCAACGGTAAAGGGCACCGCCGACAACCGGGTGACATGGCAGGTGAACGGGATCAGTGGCGGGAATGCCAAGCATGGCACGATCGCGTCCAACGGCCTCTACACCGCTCCCGGAAGCGTCCCTTCCCCAGCAACCGTAACCATCCGCGCGGTAAGCGTCGCCGATTCGACGAAGTCCGGAACCGCCGCCGTCACGATTACCAGAAGATAGTGGCTTTGCGCGGCACTGGCGCTCAAACCGGCGCGCGCAGACCCGTGGGCACAGTCCAGGCTGCCCCCTCTGAGGGATCACGCAAGAAACAAGTTCACATTTGTCTGTGGCCAATGTGGAACACGTACTCGTCCTTGACGCGTCGGCACGAGTGGCCTGAGCCACGGTGTAGGCTGAGACGCTACCCGATTGCAGCCAGTGCCTGCTCGAAGTCGGCCAGCAGATCGCGCCAGTCTTCGATGCCTGCCGAGACGCGCACCAGGCCGTCCGTGACGCCGGATTCCGCCAACTCGGCGGCGCTCATGCCCGAGTGAGTGGTGCTCCTGGGATGGCACGTGAGGGTCTCGACGCCGCCCAGGGATACCGCGTTCTTGGCGATGCGAACGTGCCGCAGGAATTCGAATGCGGCCTCCTTGCCGCCCTTGAACTCCAGCGAGAAGATCCCGCCCGGATAAGCGCACTGCTTCTCGAAGATCCGCTTCTGTTCCGGGTCGCAGAACAGGGTCGGATAGATCACGCGGCTCAAGCGTTTGTGGCCCACCAGCGCCTCGGCGATCCGCTGGGCATTCTTGCTCTGGCGGTTCATGCGCAATGCCACGGTGGGCAAGCGGCCGTCCAGCATCCAGCACTCATCCGGCTGCAGGATGTTGCCGAACATGCTACGCCGGCTGCGAATCTTCCGGATCAACTCGGAGGTCCGGGTGATCGCCACCCCGCCCAACATATCGCTGAAGCCGGAAAGGTACTTGGTGGCCGAGTAGAGCACGATGTCCGCGCCCCATAGCAGCGGATGCTGGAAGCTCGGACCGAGAAATGTGTTGTCCACCATGATCACGGGCCGATCGGGATGATGCAAGGCGGTGCCGGCGGCGCGCTCGATATCGGTCATGATGAGGGTCGGGTTGGCCGGGGTCTCCAGGTACACGATGCAGCAGTTCCGCGCCGAACGAATGGCTTGGTCGATGCGAGCGGCGTCTCCGGAGGGCACCGCAATGCCGCGCACGCCGAAAGGCTCGAGGAACGTGTGGATGAGGCCCGTAGTGCCGCCGTATAACGGCGTGGTGTACACGATGGTGCTGTCGGGCTTCGCGAACGCGAAGAAGGCCGTCATTATAGCCGCCATGCCGGAATTGAAAACCGCGGCCTCGCGTGCGCCTGGTTCGAGCGGCACGATCTGGTCTTCCAGGATTTCCGCGTTGGGATGAGAGAACCGCGAGTAGATCAGGTCGGCGCGTTCACCATCGGCGGGCTTGAACTTCCCGGTGGTGATCGCAAACGCGTGTTCCGCCGCCTCGGGGCTCACAAAAGCGTAAGTCGAACTGCGAAAGACCGCCGGTCGCGCCGAACCGAACGACAAGCTGGGGTCGAAGCCCCGCGTGAGCACCGCAGTCCGCGGCCGCAAATCGCCATGACCATTCCCAAGATCCGCCATAAAAGGCCTCCACCACGAGTGTAGCCCTGAGCGGGGTGTATGCACAACCGGAAAGTGGTGGTGGGCCTCACTTCTGGGGAAAGCAGGCCTTGGAAGCGTCGAATTCGCGCCTGGTCATTCGAACCACCACTTCCTTGACAATCCCGTGGTCGTCCTTGACGATTTGCGCGGTGGGAGTGTCCTTCTCATCATTCACTACCACGCGATAGCGAACTTTCTGATAGAGCCCCATCTTGCCTTTGCCGTATTCGGCGCTGCCATAGAAATAATACAGGGCCGTGGCGCCGCTGCGGTCGGCCTTTTCCGATTTCCAAAAGTAAGCGCCGCACGGCTCGTCTTCTTTGTAGAGCTGCTTGCCCGGCTTGATCTTTTGAATGGCGTTCTCCTTCTCCGGCGCATAGTCGTCCGTCTGTGAGAAGCCGTGGGCCCAAAGCACCAGCCAGGGAATCAGAGCATACCGCGCAATCCTCATGTCGAATTCGTCCTTCCAGATGTGGACACCATGCATCGTCCCGAAGTTCCCCGAATATGTGGGAACTTCAGAGGTGATGCGGGAGCCTGATGGAGGAACGTCCCAAAGGAATAAGACAGACGACAAAAAGCGATCGTCTGTCCCACTGACGCCAGATAGCCCTTTTGGCTGATAGCATCTTGGCGACGATCGTCTCACAATTGTTATGGATGCAGGATCCCGGCAGACCAAGGATCGTCGACCGCGCCAAGGAACTCCTCTGGGTCATCGCCCGATGTGATGTTGAAGATGTTCAGGCCCACCGCAGCGCCGCGCTGGAGCGGCTACGCGATCTGGAATCGCGCGCCGCTGAATTGAGGATTCCCGATCTTTACCGGGAGGTCGTGCAAGCGGAGTAGTGGGTCGGCTAGATGCCCAGATCTCGGATCACGGCAGGTGTCATCCTCGTCACCCTTACGCTGTTCACCCTCGGAGCCGGACCTAAAGGCTTGGTGTGGCAGTCTGGACGGATTGTCTCCATGAAAGAAGATGCGCTCGATCGGGATGGCGATGTCACCTCTTACGTCTATGGCGTGCGCGGAAAGGACCGCACGTACGTGGTGGCGGTCTCCACACCGCTCAAGGCCTACATCCACAGCACAGTGAAATTCGCCGTGGACAAGACCACGCTGTACATCCAGGACCTCGATGACAAGCTTCGAAAAGCCTGCATTATCGAGCAATTGGAGGCCACACCCCGGCATTAGGGGCCCGGCTTATTGCTGGAAGCGGGCGATACCAGCCGGCATGGATTTTCACGATTGCGTTCACCTTTTTCACCATCTGCTGTTTTACATTGATATGAGGGGTTCAAACCATCTCAAAAGAGGGGTAAGCGGTTTTGCGTTATCTCATCGCGGCTCTGATTCTCCTTGGCCCGAGCACAGTGGGTCTGCGCGCCCAGGGCAACTACGAAGTACAGGTGTACGGTTCGGACCTGGTGACCCCTAAAGTCACCATGGTCGAGTTGCACAGCAATTTCACCGCAAGCGGGACCAAGGGGGTGTTCGATGGCGTCCTCCCGACCAATCACGCCGAGCACGAGACGGTGGAAATCACGCACGGGTTCAACGAGTGGTTCGAGTGCGGGTTTTACATTTTCACCAGCATTCAATCGGACGGCGGTTGGTATTACGTAGGGTCGCACATCCGCCCGCGCTTCTCGGTGCCGGAGCGCTACCATTTGCCGGTAGGCTTGAGCATCTCCAACGAGATCGGGTGGCAGAGGCCCAACTTTTCGCTGGATACATGGACTTGGGAAATTCGGCCGATCGTGGACAAGAAGATCGACAAGTGGTACTTGGCTTTCAATCCGACATTCGACAGGTCGTTCCATGGCCCTTCGAAGCCGAACGGCTTCGAGTTTTCACCGAACATCAAATTCAGCTACGACGTGACAAAAAAAATAGCGGCGGGCGTGGAATACTACGGAGCCTATGGCCCAGTCACAGGTTTTGATCCGCTGCGCGATCAGCAACAGCAGATCCTGCCGGCGGTGGACGTGGATTTCGGCAAGAATTGGGAATTCAATTTTGGCGTAGGAGTGGGAGTAACGCAAGCCACCGACCACCTGCTGATCAAGGCGATCCTAGGTTACCGGTTCAACAATCATAAGGATTAGGGGCCCAGGGGCCGGGGGCCAGGGGGCCGGTGGCCCGGTCGTCAGGGGCCCGGGTTAATCGGACCCGGGTTGAGCGGCTCCCAGCGCGCGTTTTCGCGCCTCCACCCAGACGGGGAAGACTTCCGGATGCTCCAGCCAGACAAGCATCCACTGCGCCATTTCCTTTTTTTGCTGCTGTTTCTCTGGAGTGGTGCCGGGGTTCTGCGCCAGGAACTTCGCGCGATCCTTGGCGCCGATCACCTGGCGCCGGCAGTAACGGGCGCGCTCGCGGCTGCCCGCTGCCACAGCCTCCGCATAGACCCGCTCCATCTCGCGCAACGATTCCTCCAACTCCTCGAAGGTGTGCTGGCGGATGCCGGCGAAGGGCTGTTCGAAGGGCAGACCAGTAGCGCGGAGGAGATCGCGCAAGTAGCTTTCGGAGATGGGCGCCAGGCGCAATAGCAGTTCGCCCCACACGATTCCCGTGATGACCGGCGGGCGCTCCGCAGCCACATACTCGCGCAATCGCTGCCTCGCCGATTTACCTCCGGAGGCCACGGCGGTACTTCTCGGTCGCGGCTTCGTGCTCCGCAATGTTGTTGGAAAACGTGTGGCCGCCCGAGCCGTCGGGCCGCAGCACGAAATAGAGCGCCCGCGAGCCGGCGGGGTTCAGGACCGCGCGGATGGAGGCCAGCCCCGGATTAGCAATCGGGCCCGGCGGCAGTCCCGTGTGGCGGTAGGTGTTGTAGAGGCTCTCGCTCTCCAGGTCGGATCGGTAGATCTTCAGGGGCTCACCCGGATGCCGGTCGAGCAAGAGCGCGGCGTAGATGGTGGTGGGATCGCAATCCAGCTTCATCCCGATTCTCAGCCGGTTTTCAAACACGGCGGCGATCCGCGGACGGTCTTCGGCCAGTTTGCTCTCCTTCTCCACCAGGGATGCCATGGTGACAGTGTTGTGCACGTCGGCGTTGGTGGAAAGGCTTCGCCAAGCCTCGCGGAACTTCCCGGTCATGATGCGGCAGAGCAGGTCCGGGGTTGTGTGGCGGCCGAGTCTGTAGGTGTCCGGAAACAAGTAGCCTTCGAGCGTGGGGGCTTGTGGGTCCAGGTTGCCGATCAGCGCCGGGTTGCGCGCGGCCGCCAGGAACTGGGCAGCCGGGAAGAGCCCGAGTTGCTCGGCGGCGGCCGCAATATCGAATATGTTCCTGCCTTCCGTCACCACTAGCTCGACGTAGAAGATGTCGCCGCGCGCGATGCGGTCGTACACTTCGAACGGCGAGGCCGGACGGGCGAAACGGTATTCGCCCGCCTGCAGCACCTGCTCGCTCTTCAGCACGCGCGCGGCGAGGAAATCCCAGCGGGTCCGGACCACTCCAGCCTTCGCCAGCAGATCCGCAACCTCGCCGGTGGAGGTGCCGTGCGGGATATCGACGAAGACTTCGCCTGCGAAGCCCTGGTACGACGTGGACCGCCAGACCAGCACGATAGCCAGGAGCAGGACCAGCAGGGCAATAAAGCGAAGGAACCTCATAGCGAATCCAGATAGCTTTGCAGCAGGATTACGGCCGAGAGCCGGTCCACGGCGGCGGCGCGCTTTTCGATACTGATGCCGCTGGCGCGGAGTACGCGGCCGGCCTCCACGCTGGTGAGGCGCTCGTCCCAGAACTTCACGGGAAGGCCGATGCGCGTTTCGATGGCGGCGGCGAACTCGCGCACCCACGCGGATTGCCGGCCCTCGGCGCCGCGCATGCCGATGGGATTGCCCATCAGGATGAGACCCACTTCGCGCTCCCGGATGACGTGCTCCAGCACCGCCAGGTCAGTGCGCTTGTTGGTGCGTACCAGGTTGGGCAGACCTTGGGCAGTAATACCCAGGGGATCGCTGATGGCAAGGCCTATCCGCTTCTTACCCAGATCCAGGGCCAGGATGCGGAGGTTCGTGGGTGTCAACTCAATTTTATTATAGACGCCGCCATGTTACAGTCGAAACAAGGGTTGCCTTTGCGCCGTGGCGCTGATCATCAAGCCTCACAACAGCACAACGAAAGCCGTACGGGAAGCGCGGCATCTCGCTCTGCCGATCGTGGCGATGGGCGTGATCATCGCGATTCTGTACTTCGGGCGACTCTTCTTTATCACCTCGATCGTCGCGGTGACCATCGCGTTCATCCTGGAGCCGTTTGTGGCCTTGCTCATGCGCCTCCGGTTTCCGCGGAGCCTCGCCAGCTTCGTGGTTTGCAGCATCGCCCTGCTGTTTCTTTACGTCATCGGAATGGGCGCCTATTCCCAGCTTTCGTCAATCTACGGGGATTTGCCCAAGTACGGGCAGCGTATCGGAGACATCGTCGATGACGTGCGGCAAAGGGTCCTGGGGATGGAGGATCGGACGTATCAGTTGGTTGTGCCGGCCCGCCAAAGGCAGCAGGAGCAGGATCGCCTCCGCGCGCAGCAGCAGGCCGAACTGGCGCGCAAGCGGAGCAAGAAGGTGGAGCCGGTGGTGCCGGCGGCGGTACCGGGCGCCATCCCGGAAGTGCGGATTCACGAGGAGAGTACGGCGATCGGCGACTATATCTATTCGCGCCTCAGCTCGTTTTACCAGCTTCTCCTGATGATCTCTTTCGTTCCGTTCCTGGTGTATTTCATGCTGAGCTGGCGCGACCACATCAATCGCAGCTTTCTGCAGTTCTTTCACGGGGAAGACCGGCTGATTGCAGCACGCAGCCTGCAAGGGATTGCGGATATGGTGCGCGCCTTCGTGGTGGGAAACTTCCTGCTGGGGCTGCTGCTGGCGATGATCAGCTCCACCATGTTCTGGGCCATGCACCTGCCGTATCCGCTGCTGGTGGGGCCCTTGAGCGGCTTCCTGAGCCTGGTGCCGTACGTGGGGTTGCCGCTGGCGATGGTGCCGCCGCTGTTCGCGGCCCTCGCGGTAAACCAGGTACCGACGTATGTCCTGGTGGTGGTTTTGGTCGCTTTGCTGCACCTGTTCGCGCTGAACCTGCTCTACCCCAAGATCGTGGGATCGAGGGTGCATCTGAACCCCTTGGTAGTGACGTTTTCGCTGATGCTATGGGGTTTTTTGTGGGACGCCCCGGGCCTCATCCTGGCCATTCCGTTGACCGCGGGCCTTAAAGCGGTTTGCGACCACGTCAAAGGCCTGCGGCAGATCGGGAAGTTTCTGGGAGACTAGTGGGGCATGCCTTAGCTTGCCGGCCTTGAAGTATGGGAATCCAGGCAAGCTAAAGCATGCCCCACCTTGGCTGCTACCTGTTAGACTCAGATTTCCGACGCCATGGCAGCTATTCCTGAATCGGCAACCAGTTTCATGTCGGGGCTCATCGAACGGGCCCGCAAGCTCAAGAAGACCATCGTATTTCCAGAAGGCACCGATTCACGGGTGCTCCAGGCCGCCGGGCGGCTGGCGCGTGAGGGCGTAGTCAAACCGGTGCTCGTCGGCGCCAAACCCGCGGGCGCCCCGGAAGGCGTGGCCTTTGTCGATCCGGCGAAATCGCCGCTCCTGGCGAGGTATGGGGCGATCTACTACGAGCGGCGGCGCGCCAAGGGGATTACCCAGGTAGAGGCGGCGGAAATCGCGCAGCGCCCGTTATATTTCGCGTCGTTGATGGTGGCCGCAGGGGATGCCGATGGCAGCGTGGGGGGCGCCGTGAACAGCACGGCCGAGACGGTGCGCGCGGCCCTGCATTCGGTGGGGCCGGACCCGCGCTCGCGCCTCGTATCGGGCGTCTTCATCATGGCGCTCCAGGACCGCTCCCTGGGTCACAACGGGCTGATGGCCTTCGCGGACTGCGCGGTGGTGGTGGATCCGACGCCCACGCAGCTTGCCGATATCGCCATCGCGACGGCCGAGAGCACGCGCGTTCTGCTGGCGACCGAGCCGGCCGTGGCGCTGCTCAGTTTCTCCACCAAAGGCAGCGGCAAGCATCACCAAGTGGACCAGGTGGTGGAAGCGCTCCGCATCGTTCAAGCGCGCGCCCTGGAACTGAACGTGGACGGCGAATTGCAGGCCGATGCGGCGGTCTCGATGGTGGTGGGCCAATCCAAGGCGCCTGGATCGAGGGTAGCTGGACGGGCCAATACGCTGGTGTTTCCGAACCTGGCATCGGCCAACATCGGGTGCAAGCTGGTGGAGCGGCTGGGCGGCGCCATGGCCATCGGACCGTTCCTGCAGGGGCTGGCCAAGCCCGCCAACGACCTGTCGCGGGGGTGTTCGGCCGAGGACATTTTCAACGTGGCGGTGGTGACGGCGTTGCAGTCGGAAAAGCCATGAGCGAGACCGGCGCCAGACAACCCCTTCCCTTCCGGCTGGTCTATTCCGAGCTGTACGACCTACACCTCGGAGAGCACGTTTTTCCCTCCAAGAAATACCGCTGGCTGCACGATCGGCTGATCCGCACGCGTTTCGCCGCCCCCGAGGATTTCATCGAACCTTCCGCGGCCACCGATGACGACCTGCGGCTGGTGCACGATCCCGAGTGGGTGGCCAAGCTCAGAAGCGGTACCCTCACCTATCAGGACATCCTGCGGCTGGAGATTCCGTACTCGCGCCAGATGGTGGAAGCGTTCTGGCTGGCCGCGGGAGGCACCATTCTGGCGGCGCGCCTGGCCCGGGAATCGGGCGTGGGATTCAACATCGGCGGTGGATTCCACCATGCGTTTCCCGGGCATGGCGAGGGGTTCTGCGCGATCAACGATATCGCGGTGGCCATCCGGCGGTTGCAGCGCGATGGGACCATTCGCCGCGCCATGGTGGTGGATTGCGACGTGCATCACGGCAACGGCACGGCCGCCGTTTTCGCGGGCGATCCATCGGTGTTCACGCTTTCCATCCACCAGTACAACAACTATCCGAGTGAAAAGCCGCCCTCCAGCCTGGACATTCACCTGGCCGACGGAATCGGCGATGGAGAGTATTTGCACCGGTTGGGGAACGGCTACCGCGCGGCGCTGACCATGTTTCAGCCGGAGCTGGTGATCTACGTGGCGGGCGCCGACCCCTATTTCGAAGACCAGTTAGGCGGGTTATCGCTCACCTTCGACGGGCTCAAAGAGCGCGACCGGCTAGTGATCTGGACGGCGCTCACGCACCGGATTCCGGTGGCCATCGTACTGGCCGGGGGCTACGCACAGAGCGTGGAAGATACCATCACGATTCACGCCAATACGGCGGCGGTGGCCAAGGAAATAGCGGGGAAGACCTGGGCCGCGGGGCAAACCGAGGCCGGCCCGGTGCCCACAGGACCTGGGCCACAGGCCGGGTAGCGCGTCTTTGTTCCCTCTTCGGGTTGGTCTTGCCGCTATTGCCTGCCCTTGCCTATCCTCTTGTCGCGAAAAGGCCTGTCCGCTGCGGTAACCGCCCGCTCAGACTCAGAACGCGTGAGAGAATTATGGCCGCCGATGAACGCGGATTAACACGGATAAGAAAGGATTGGAGTTATGGCGTTCATCCGCGTTCATCTCGGCCCAATCGGTTTGTTCCCACCTCTCACGCGACCGCGTGCAGACGACCACGCCAATCCTGTTACAGAACTTCGACCCCTGGCCTCGATCAGTGCATAGTGCTATAAAAGAATCGGAATAGCTGAAATTGCCGGGGCAAGAGCCATGCGCATCGGCCCACAACACGGCATCGCTCGCAGAGGTTTCCTCGAAGCCGCTCTGGCCGGCGCCTTCGTGGCCAGAGCCGCCCTCGAAAAGTCCAAAGTCGTCATCGCGCGCGATCCGGCTCTCCGCGCCTCCGGAGGCTCCCCCGATTCCGGCCGGGTCTTGAAGATGCTCGATCGGGCCATGCAGTCGTTCTACGGCGGCGATTCCCCGATCGATGCCTGGAAGAGAGCTGTGCGGCCCGGCGAAGTGGTCGGCCTCAAGGTAAACTGCCTTTCCGGCAGGGGCGCCGCTACCCATCCCGTGCTGGTGGAAGCCATCTGCGAGCGCCTGCAGCAAGCCGGAATTCCGCCGACGGACATTGTAATCTGGGACCGGCTGAACTCCGACCTGGAAAGCGCCGG
>JAIQFL010000024.1 GCA_020073365.1 Terriglobia bacterium
GCCGTCGTTTCGCTGCCCATCCGAGCGCCCAGAAACACTCCGTGGGCCCAGCTGAAGCTCTCGGTGACGTGCGAATCCCTTCCAGATGCTGGCCACCGACAAGCTGATCGTGGCGGTGCCCGATGGCAACGGCCTGAGCCCGCTGCTCCAGTATCCGGCCATGGCGATTCACCCGCCGATGCTCTACCTGGGATATGTCGGCTTCGCGGTGCCGTTCGCTTTCGCCATCGGTTCGCTCATCACCAGGCAGCCAGGCGACGCCTGGATCCACACTACCCGCCGCTGGACCCTGGTCACGTGGCTGTTCCAAAGTACCGGCGTGATGCTGGGCGCGGCCTGGGCTTACCACGTGCTCGGATGGGGCGGCTACTGGGGATGGGACCCGGTGGAGAACGCCTCCCTGCTTCCCTGGCTCAGCGGTACGGCTTTTCTGCACTCCGTCATGATGCAGGAAAAGAAGGGCATGATGAAGGTCTGGAACATCGTGCTGGTTTCCTCCACCTTCTTCCTTTGCATCCTGGGAACGTTTCTCACGCGCTCGGGTGTGGTGCAATCCGTGCACGCGTTCGCCCGCTCGGAGATTGGAAAGTACTTCGTAACCTTCCTGGCGCTGGGCATCGCGGCCACCATCTACCTGATCCTCGACCGGCTGGATTACCTGAAGAGCGAAGCGCAACTGGAAAGCGTGATCTCGCGCGAGTCGAGCTTCCTGTTCAATAACCTGATCCTGTTGGCAAGCTGTTTCGCGGTGTTGTGGGGCACGCTCTTCCCGGTGATTTCCGAGGCCGCCACGGGCGACAAGATTTCGCTCGACGCCGACTGGTACAACCGGCTGATGGTCCCCATCGGGCTGTTTCTGCTGCTGCTCACCGGCGTGGGTCCTCTGTTTGCCTGGCGAAAGACCTCCGCGGAAAGCCTGCGGCGCAACTTCCAATGGCCGGGCGTCGCCTCGCTGGTGCTGGTCGCCGCTCTGTTTGCGGCAGGCATCCGGCACTTCTACGCGCTCATCTCCTTCGGCTTCTGCCTGTTCGTGGCGCTCACCGTGATGATGGAGTTCTATAAGGGCGGGCGCTCGGTCGCGGCGAAAAACAGCATGAACCTGCTGCACGCGATGGTGGAGCTGACGCATCGCAACACGCGCCGCTACGGCGGCTACCTGGTCCACATGGGGATCGTCCTGATGTTCATCGGCTTCACGGGCCACGCCTTCAACCAGAGCGAGGTAAAGGAGCTGAACGTCGGCGACACCATGCGGGTGGGTACTTACGACCTGAAGATGATCAATCTCGATCAGGGCGAGAATCCCAACTACGCGTCGCACACTGCCACCATGCAGGTCTCCAAGAATGGCGATGTGTTAGGCGTGCTCAAGCCCGAGAAGCGGCTCTACAAAGCCAGCCGGCAGAGCACCTCCGAGGTGGGCATCCGGCAGCGCCCCAATGAAGACCTCTATCTGAATTTCGGCGGCATGTCGGACGACAACCAGCGGGCTGTGATTCAGGCTTACGTCTTTCCGCTGGTATCGTGGATCTGGATCGGCGGCTTGGTGCTGATCGGCGGCACTTTTGTCTGTCTGGTGCCGAGCAAGATTAAGATGCAGTACGCCCGCACGGAAGTCGTAGGCATTACAAAGAAACATGCGACCGTTCAAAAAAGTTCGTAGGACAGGCCATCGCCTTTTGTGGCCTGTCAGCCTCAACACAACCAAGCTGCCCAGGTGGCTCCTGATCGCTCTCCTCGCCGTCGCGGCCCTGGCCCAAACCGCTTCCGAAAAGCCCAGTGTGGACGTCCGGCGCGTGGGGGCGCGGATCTCCTGCCAATGCGGGTGCAAAGATTCCGTGGCGACCTGCAGCATGTTGGAGTGTCACTTTTCCAAGCCCGCCAAAGAGCGCATCGCCCAGATGCAGGGCCTGGGTTATTCCGACAAGCAGATTGTGGATGCGTTCGTTCGCGATTACGGTCCGGGAGTCTACCTGGCGGAGCCCAACGCGTGGGGCTGGATTGTCCCCTACGCGTCCGTCGGTTTAGGGCTGGTGGTCATCTGGCTGTTCGTGAAGAAGTACCGGAAACCCAAACCCCTGACCGAAATCGGGCCCATGGAAGTGGACGACCCGGCGCTCGAAAAGTATAAAGACCAGATCGAAAAGGACCTGGCGAACATGGAGTAAAGTGGGGCAGCCAATCCTGGCTGCAGCCGGCTTTTAGCCGGCTCCTGGCGTACCCAGGCCCGCCACATTTGGTGCATAGTGATCATCGTTCTTGCATGTATCGTCGCGATCGCTGTTATCGCGTTCATCCTCGGGGTGAGGCCCTCGGACCTGCCAACTCCGGAGCCGGTCTCGCCGTTCCAGCATCTCGACGAGCGCAAGGCGGCGATCTATGAGAATCTGCGCGACCTCCAGTTTGAATACCGCCTGGGCAAGCTCTCCGACACCGATTACCAGAGCACCAAGAAGGATCTGCAAAAGGAGCTAGCCGGCGTCCTCGCCGAAGTCGACAACATCAAGCTGCAGTTGAACGGAGCCGGGCAGCCGGCCGCCCTGTCCGGCCCCCCCAAAAAGCAGCCACAAAAAGTGGATGCCGCCGCCAATGTGTGTGATTCTTGCGGCGCGAAATTCGACAAGCCCCTGAAGTTCTGTGGCGAGTGCGGCAAGCCCATGAAGGTGGCCAAATGACGATGCTTCACCCCAAACAAGACACACAGGCAAGAATGCCCGTGTTACTCGCCTTTCTCCTGGCCGCCCCCCTCTCCGCCGCCGTCACCGGCACCGTCATCAACCGCACCACCGGTCAACCCCAGCCCGGAGCCACCGTCGGCCTGAACCGCCTGGGCCAGAACGGCATCGAGCTGATCGACCAGGCCAAATCCGACGCCCAGGGCAAGTTCACCATCAATCAGGAAATCCAGGGCCCGCACCTGCTGCGGACGGCCTTCGATGGCGTGACCTACAACCACATGCTGCCCCCCGGTTCGCCTACGACGGGCCTCACCCTGGATGTCTTCAACGCTTCGAAGGAGCCGGGCAGCGCGAAGGTGTCCAAGCACATGCTGCTGTTCGAACCGTCCGGCGGCCAGATGGTTATCAACGAGAGCTACATCTACGGCAACGATGGCAAGACCGCCTGGAACGACCCGGACCGCGGCACGCTTCACTTCTACGCGCCGAAGGTGGAGGGCAAGGTCACGGTGACGGCCACCGCGCCGGGCGGCATGCCGATCCCCGCTCCCGTGAACAAGACCTCCAAGCCGGATGTCTACGCGGTGGATTTCTCCATCAAGCCCGGCGAGACGCGCTTCGACCTGAACTACACCGTCCCCTACACCGAAGGCGCGCCGTACGCGGGCAAGATCCTCACCAACGACGAGAATACCTACCTCATCGCCCCCAACGGCATCACGCTCGAAGGCGCGAATCTCAAAGATATGGGCACGGAGCCACGCACCCAGGCCCACATCTACGGCCTCTCGGGGACGTCGTACCAGATTCAGTTGACTGGCACGGAAGCCGCCCCGCCCGCAGCCGCCGCTGCCGACGGCTCTGCCGACCAGCCGGAATCGAGCGGTCCGCAGATCGAGCAAATCATGCCGCGCGTCAACGGACAGACCAAGCTGATTCTGGCGCTGGCCTTCGGAATCCTGGCGCTCGGTTTCGCCCTGCTCTACCGCGCCAACCCGGGCACCCCGAAGGAGTCGAATGAGCGCAGTCGCCATTGATGGCGTGTGGAAATTCTATGGGGACTATCCGGCCCTGCGCGACGTGCGGCTCGCAGCCGAGCCAGGGGCGTGCCTGGCTCTGATCGGGCGCAACGGCGCCGGCAAGACCACGCTGCTGCGCGTGGTCGCGGGATTCTCGCGGCCGGGGCGCGGCAAGATCCAGATCTTCGGCAAGGAACCGCGCGAAACCGACACGCGGCGGCAGATGGGATTTATCGGCCACGGGATTTCGGTCTACGACGAGCTGTCCGCGCTCGAAAACCTGATGCTGTACGGCAGGCTCTACGGCCTCGCCGCCCCCCGCAAGTCCGCCATGGAATGGCTGGAGCGCACCGGGCTGGAGCGCGTCCGCAATGGGCTGGTCCGCGAGTTCTCCCGTGGAATGCGCCAGCGCCTGGCGGTGGCGCGCGCCTTCCTGCACGAGCCCACCGTTCTGTTGCTGGACGAGCCGTTCACGGCGCTCGACGACAAAGCCATCGCAGTGCTACAACGGCTGCTCAGGGAAGCGCTCGCCGCCGGAAAGACGATCGTGATGTCGACCCACCAGTTGCGGGAAGCCCTGGAGCTTGCCACGCACGTCGCGCTGTTGAACCGCGGGCAGGTGGCCTTTCACGGTCCGCGCACGCCGGAAATGGTGTCCGATCCCGGTTACGTCTACGCACGATACGGCGAGGCCGGTTGAGGCGATGACGGATTTTTTCCGCCAGGCGCTGGTCATCACCATCAAGGACCTGCGCGCCGAGATTCGCACCAAGGAGGCCATCAACGCATCCTTCGCCTTCGCGCTGGTCATCCTGGTGCTGTTCAGCTTCGCCTTCGATCCTTTGGAAGACACCACGCGCGAAATGTCCGGCGGCCTGCTCTGGATCGTATTCGCCTTCGCGGGCACCCTGATTCTGAATCGCAGCTTCGCGCGCGAGCTGCCCAACGACTGCCTGGACGCACTGATCGCCGCTCCGATTTCGGGGGCCGCCCTGTTCTTCGGCAAGACGGTGGCGAACTACTTTCTGTTGCTGGCCGTGGAGCTGGTGTCCTTGCCGGTTTTCGGCATCTTCTATAATGTGCGGTGGACCGCGCAGTTCTGGCAGCTCATGCTGGTGCTGGTCCTGGGTACCTGGGGGCTCACTTTGATCGGCACGTTTTGCAGCGCGCTCACCGTCAACATCCGGCTGCGCGAAGTCATGCTGCCGATGCTGACGTACCCCGCCCTGGTCCCCGTGCTGATGGGCTCCATGCAGCTCACGATGTCCTTGATGGCGGGCAAGCCCATTGGACCGGATACCATAGAGTGGCTGAAACTGATGGTGGGCTTCGACGTGGTCTTTACGGCCGCGTCTCTGGTGTTGGTCGAAATTGTACTGGTGGGGTAACACGGGCATTCATGCCTGTGTGTCTTGGTGAAAATTATGCGTGAGAAAATCCTCTACGTTCTGGGCGCCGCGGTGATCCTGCTGCTGGCGCGTGACATCAACCTGATCGCCGGGTTTCCGCAGGAGGCTTCCCAAGGCGCGATCTTCAAGATCATCTTCTTCCACGTGCCCATGGCCATCACCGCCATGCTCTGTTCCTTCGTGGCGCTGCTGGCCAGCGTGATGTTTCTCATCACCCGGAATTTCAAATATGATGCCGTCGCGGTGGCCGTGACCGAAGTCGGGCTGGCATTCCTCCTAGGCAACCTGGTGACCGGCTCCATCTGGGCGCGCATCATCTGGGGAGTCTGGTGGGCCTGGGACGTGCGGTTGACGTCGGCGCTGGTGTGCTGGCTTTTGTATGCCGGATACCTGATGTTGCGGCGCGCCATCGAAGAGCCTACGCAGCGCGCCACCTTCGCGGCGGCCTTCTCCATTTTCGCGTTCATCGACGTGCCCATCGTCTACCTGTCCATCCGTCTGTTTCGCACGCAGCATCCCGGACCGGTGTTCTTCACCAGCAACGGGAGCTTCCCTCCCGACTGGACGGCGGCGATATTCGGGCCCCTCGGAACCCTGATGGCGATGATGCTGCTCGCCACGGTGATGACGTTCGTGCGACTGGGCCAGGAAGATTCTCAGCGCGAGCTGGATTCCCTGCGCCGCATGGCGCACGCCATGTGATGGAGAACCTATGAACTTCCTCTCAAATTCCCTGCTGCTCGCACAAGTTTCTGCCGACGATGTGGCGCGCGAGGTGGCGCGCCTCCAGCGCAACTACGAGTTCCTGAGCTATGGCCTTACCGTGGCCTGGATCATCCTGGTGGGCTATGTCCTCATGATGGTGGGGCGGGAGCGCCGGCTGAAGCGCGAGATCGCCAACCTGAAGGCCATGCTGGAAGAAAAGAAGTAGACGCAAGAACAGAACGGCGCCGGAGGCGATCCGGCGCCGTCAATCAGGTAGCAGGCCAGGGGATGACCCTGCCCAACGGGCTACTTGCCATGTTGCTTCAGCTTTTCGCGCTGTTCCTTGAGCACGGCCCTGCGGCTTAGCTTGATCTTGTTGCCTTCGAGCGCCAGCACCTTTACGAGAATCTGGTCGCCTTCTTTCAACTCGTCGCGGACGTCGCGAATGCGGTTCTCGGCGATTTCGCTGATGTGCAGCAAGCCGTCGGTGCCCGGGAAAATCTCGACAAACGCGCCGAAATCCACCAGCCGCACGACTTTGCCCAGATAGGTCTTGCCAATCTCGGCTGTGGCTGTGAGGTCGGAGATGATCTGGATCGCCTTATTCGCGGACGCTTCGTCGGCCGAGGCGACGTGAATGGTGCCGTCGTCCTCCACGTCGATCTTGACACCGGTCTGCTCGATGATCCCGCGGATCACCTTGCCGCCTGGCCCGATGACGTCGCGGATCTTATCGGTCGGAATATGCAGGGCCTTCCAGTTGGGCCAAGATGGGTTGGAAACGCGGCGGGAGTTTTTTTCGAAACTGGACCGCCGCTCTGGGCAGTTGGTTCAGGGCCGCGAGCGTGTCGCGGAGCACTGCCGTGGCGGTGCAAGCGGCCAGCCGGCTGCCTCTCCCCTTAAGATCGACTTCGGCCCCGGCTGCCGCATTTGCTACGGCAAGGACGGAGAAAACTCTCGTGATTCTGCTGGGCGGTGGGACGAAGAAACAGCAGCAGAAGGACATCGCGACGGCGCAGGCGTGCTGGGCTGATTACAAACGACGAAAGAAACGGGAGATCGTATAATGCCCCTTACTCACGACTTCAAAGAGACCATTCGGGCGCGGGCGCAGCGCGAGCCGGCTTTCCGTCGAGCTCTCCTGCGTGAGGCTGTCGAATGCATCCTCAACGGTGATCTTGCAACCGGTAAGGCCGTGCTTCGCGACGATGTGAACGCTACAGTTGGATTTAAGGGCCTCGAAAGGCGCACGCGGATTCCTGCCAAGAGTCTCATGCGAATGCTTGGCCCGAAAGGAGTCCCTCGGGGGCAAACCTCACCAGCATTTTGACGGCTTTGCAAAAGACCGAAGGCGTTCACTTCGAGCTGGCGTTGAAGAGGTAGGAATTCATGGGCACCCGCCTCACTCACAGCGCATGCTCCGGCAGCCCCGCCGCGAACGCCCAGATATTCTCGACCGCCATGCGCAACCCCGCCTCCAGCGCTTCCGGCGTGATGCCGGCGCAGTGCGGTGTGATCACGACGTTCGGTAGCTTCGTGAGCGGATGATCCTCCGGCAGCGGTTCGGCCGCGAAGACGTCCAGACCCGCGCCGAAAATCCGGCCGTTAGCCAGGGCGTCGACCATCGCGGGCTCATCCACAATCGCGCCGCGCGCCGTGTTGATGAGAATCGCACTCTTCTTCAGCAGTGCGATCTGGCGCTCGCTCACGAAGCCAACAGTCTCGGGCGAGAGGCGCAGGTGAACGCTCACCACATCGCTGGTATGGTACAACCGGTCGAGTTTCACAAATTCCACGCCCGGCAGAGGCTTGGGGTGCATGGTCCACGCGATCACGCGCATCCCAATAGCGGCGGTGAGCCGGGCAAACTCCCGGCCGATGGCGCCCAGCCCGATGATGCCGCACGTTTTTCCGTGCAGCTCGACCGATTGCCCGCGGGCCCACTCCCCGCGGCGCGTGGCGGCGTCCATCTGCGGGATGTGCCGCGCCACGCCCAGCAGCAGGGCCAGCGCATGTTCCGCGATCGAGACGGCCGAGACCCCGGGGGTGTTGGTGACCGTGACGCCGTGATGCGCGGCGGCCACCAGGTCCACGTGGTCCGTTCCGGTGCCCCACACGGAGAGCAGCCGCAATCGCGGGCAGGCGGCGAAAACGGCCGCGGTGAATCTCGAGGACGAGCGGATATTCAGCACCACCTCCGCGGAGCCGATGCGCTCGGTGAGCCGGTCTTCCGAGCCGGGAAGCGTGTCGTGGTAGTCGAGTTCGGCTCGGGCCGCCAGGTCGGGCCATGCCGCACTGGAAGCCAGAACGGGAGGCGCATCATCGGGGATCGAGACTTTCATAACTACGCGTCTCTCAGCAGATCCATCGGCACAGCTCGCGAGACCCGCCGCGATGGGGCCAGCGACGCAACCAGCGCCACGACCAGCACTACCGCGACTACCGCGCCGATGCTCACCGGGTCGGCCGGGCCGACGCCGAGTAACTGGCCCTTCAACCAGGGGCTCGCCATTACAAACACCGCGAGGCCAGCGGCCGTTCCGCCGGCAGCCAGCCGCAAGCCGTGACCCAGCACCAGGTTCCGGATCTCGCCGGCGCTCGCGCCCAGCGCCACCCGGATGGCCATTTCCCGCGAGCGCTCGGACGCGCGAAACGCCACGATGCCGTACACCCCGACCGCCGTAAGCAACAGCGCCAGCGCGCCGAACGCGCCCACCAGCCGGGTGGTGGCGTTGCGGCTGACCAGGCTGCGATCCACGAGGAAGTCGAGCGGTTTCACCCCTACGCGTTGGATGCGCGGGTCCTGCTCCGCCACCACCTTGGCGATGGCTTGCGCCAGGGCCGGATCATCGCGGAGCGTGCGGACTACATACCCGCCGCCATCCATGCCCACCTGCGACACCGACAGGAAGATCTCCGGGATGGGGTCGTGGTCCAGGCTGGCCTGGCGCGTGTCGCCCACCACGCCGACAATCTCCCAGGCCACGCCCAGCGGGTTCAGCTCGCTCACCCAGCGGATGTCCAGCAGGGTTCCGAGCGGTCGGCGGTCGCGGAGATAGGCGCGGGCGAACGTCTGGTTCACAATCGCCACACGGTGATAGCCCGTGCGATCGTCCTGCCACGAAAAGTCGCGCCCCTCGATCAGCGGAATCCCCATGGCGGCGAAATAACCGGGAGTGGCAGTGTTCACCCACGACCGCGGCCGTTGCGGAACCGGAATGTTCGCGCCCCAGATCTGAAACGACCCACCCGGTCCGATGGTCCCGCCGCGCAACGGCAGCCGCTGTGTCGCCCCGACACTCTCCACGCCTGGCAGCTCGGCCAGCCTGCGCGCCAGTTCCCGGTGGAATGCGATCTCCTTCAGCCCCGTATCGTAGCGCTTCTCCGGCAGCCCGATGCCGAATTCCAGCGCGTGCGCCGTTTCGAATCCCGGGTTGGTGGCCAGCAGCCGGAAGAAACTGCGCAGCAGCAGGCCCGCGCTCAACAACAGCACCACGCTGAGCGCCACCTGCGTCAAGACCAGCGCCCCCCGAAGCCCGCTGCGCGACCCGCGCGAATTCCGCCGTCCGCCGGCCTTGATCATGGCGGAGAGGTCGGCGCGGCGCATCGCGAGCGTGGGGGCCGCGGCGAGCAAAATGGTTACCGCCAGCGCCAAACCCACGGCGAAGGCGAAGGCGCCGCCGTCCAGACGGAGGGGCTCGGCCTGTCCCGCGCCCGGCACGATTTCGGGAACCACGCGCAGTACCAGCTTCGCGGCCACCAGTCCGCAGCCGGCCCCGGCGATGCTCAGCACCGCGGCTTCCGCGAAGAACTGGCGGGCGATCCGTCCCAGCCCCGCGCCGAGCGACGCGCGAATGGCCATCTCGTGGCTGCGGCCAAGGCAGCGTGCCAGCGCCAGTCCGGCCACGTTGGCGCACGCGATCGTGAGCAGCAGGAAAGCGACCGCGAGCAGCAGAAACAGCGGCTCGCGGCGGCTTCCCGTCATGGCTTCATCCAACGGCTGCAACCCGGCGGTGCGACCGCGATTAGTTTGCGGATACTCGGCGGCCAGGCCCGCGGCCGCGGCTTCCAGTTGCGCCCGCGCCAGCACCAGGCTCGTTCCAGCCTTCATGCGGGCAATGGCATTTTGCGATCCCAGCCGGCCGCAACAGTAGTCCCGGTGGCTCAGCGGAATGAAGGCATCGGGGACCACCCGATCCATGAGATATTCGAATCCCCGCGGCATCACCCCGATCACCGTGTGCGGCTCCTCATTCAGGAAGACCTTGCGCCCGATGACCCCGGGATCGGCCGAGAACATGGTTCGCCAAAGCCGGTCGGTCAGCAGGATGAGGTGGGCTTCGGCAAATTCCTCTTCTTCCCGGAAGGTTCGGCCCAGCGCCGGCGGCACTTTCACCACGTGGAAGAACTCCGCCATCACCATTCCGGTCTGGATCACGGTGACGGGGTCGCGGTCGCCGAGGGTCAGGCCGAACGATCGGGACTGATAGACGGCCATGGCTTCGAAAGCCGTGGTGCGTGCCCGCCAGTCGAGGAGGTTAGCTTCCGCCACGCCGCGAGGCTTCCGGTCCACGGTGGTTTCATAGAGGGATACCAGCCGCTGTGGCTCGGGGTATGGAAGGGGTCTGAGGAGAAGGGTGTTGAGTGCGGAGAAGGCCCCGGTATTGGCGCCCACCCCCAAGGCGAGGGTCAGGACGGTGGAAATCGCGAACGCGGGAGCGCGCATCATCGCGCGCGTGGCGAAACGAAGGTCAGAGAGCATCCGTGTGACCAATATAGCTCCTGGCCCGTGGAGGGTCGCGCGGCAGGTTGACACGCGCTGACTGCTCACGTCCCTAAAGTAATGGAAGTCCGTTCCCGCCGGAGGGCAAATCGGCTGGCTGGCAACCACCCCGGCAAGACGCAGCTACGAGCTTCCAAAATGGTGTACGATGCTTCCGTGAATCCTGCATGACGCACCCACGTCTCTACATCGCGATCTGTTGTGCTCTCTGTCTCGCTCTGCTGGCCGGTTCCTCCTCGCCGGCCGCAGCGCCCGCACCAGGCGAGGCTCTCCACGAAGTGCCGCTCGCCGCCGTCGATATCACGGACGATTTCTGGGCTCCCAGGATCGAGGTCAACCGTTCCGTGTCCATCCAGCACTGCTTCCGCAAGTTCGAGCAGAGCCGCGGATTCGACAACCCGCGCTTGATCGAGGCGGCCGCGTACATGCTGGCCAAACAGCCGGATCCCGCGTTGGAGAAGTACGTCAAGGGTCTGATCGACCGGGAAGTTGCCGGCGTCGAGGTGCGGATTTCCAGTCCGGATCGCGTCATTCGCGTTTCCGGCTATTTCTTCGAAGCCGCCGTGGCCTGGTACCGCGCCACCGGCCAGCGCAAGATGCTGGATGCCGCGCTCAAAGCCATCGATGCCATGGACGCCGCCTACGGTCCCGGCAAGCGCACCTACATCCCCGGGCACGAGGGCCTCGATATCGGGCTGGTCGCCATGTACCGGCAAACCGGAGACCAACGGTATCTCAAGCTGGCGCAGTTTTTCCTCGATGAACGGGGCAAAGACGGCTACCCGCGCCAGGGCGAATACGCGCTTGACCGCACCTATGCGCAGGACCACAAGCCCGTAATCCAACAGACCGAGGCCGTAGGCCATTGCGTGCGGGCAACCTACCTCTACATTCCCCTGACCGACATCGCGGCTTTCACGGCGCGCGGCGAGTATGCGCGCGCTGCGGACGCCATCTGGCAGGACGCCGTGTACCGCAAGACGTATGTCACCGGCAGCATCGGGTCCGTGCGGTTCCACGAGCAGTTCGGGGAGCCCTACGAGTTGCCCAACCTGAGCGGATGGAGCGAAACCTGCGCTTCCTACGGGAATTTCGTTTGGAACCAGCGCATGTTCCTACTGCACCGGGATGCCCGCTATGTGGACCTGATGGAGCGCGTTCTCTACAACGGTTTCCTGGACGGAGTCTCGCTGAAGGGAGACCGCTTCTTCTATCAGAACCCCCTGAGCTCGTACGGCAACTACGACCGGTTCGACTGGATCGATACGCCATGCTGTCCTCCCAACGTCGTGCGCTTGATGGCATCGCTCGGCAAGTATGTCTACGCGACGGATGACTCCGGCATTTACGTGAACCTCTTCGTCGGGTGCAACGCCCGGATCGACGTGGCAGGCCATCGCGTGACCCTGCGTCAGCAGACCCGCTATCCCTGGGATGGGGCAGTCAGGATCGGCGTGGACCCGGATACCGCCCGCACCTTCCCGGTATTCGTTCGGATTCCGGGATGGACGGGCAATCAGGTTATGGCCGGAGACCTGTATCGCTTCCTCGACAGCAGCCGCAACCCGGTCATCCTCAAAGTCAATGGCCGCACGGTCAACCCCGCCATGGCCAACGGCTACGCGCGGATCGACCGCCGGTGGAGCGTCGGCGACACCATCGAATTGAACCTGCCGATGCCCGTGCGGCGCGTGGAAGCGGACCCGCGGGTGAAGGAGGACGAAGGCCGTGTGGCGCTGGAACGGGGTCCGCTGGTCTATGCCGCCGAATGGGCGGATAACGGAGGGCAGGTCCATAACCTGGTGGTGCCCGACGACGCGCAACTCCATAGCGAGTTCCGCAAGGATCTGCTAAACGGCGTGGAGGTGATCACCGGCACAGTGCGTTCTCTAAGCCGGAACGCGGCTGGCACGGCGGTGCAGGAGCGGCCGCACCAACTGGTCGCCATCCCTTATTTCGCGTGGGCCAATCGGGGAATGGGGGAGATGGCCGTGTGGATGCCGCGGCGCACGGAGAAGGCTCGCGTCAGTCCCATACTGCCCCCCGATCCGATCGCCCGGGTTCGCTCTTCCGGAGGAATCGAGAAAAAGTGGACCGGATACAACGACCAGAACGACGATCTGGCGGCGGTCTATGATGCCGTAGATCCCCTGAGTTCCGCCGATGAATCGCACCTCTATTTCCGCATACGCCCCGGCCCTGGCGAACGCGCCTGGGTGGAGTACGAATTCAAGAGGCCGGCGAAAGTGTCATCGGCCGAAGTGTATTGGTTGAACGACAAACGCTTCTGCCGCCTGCCCGCATCATGGCGCATCGTCTACAAGGATGGGGACTATTGGTTACCGGTGCGCGCCGCCGGCGCCTACGGCATCGAGAAGGACCGGTTCAATACGGTAACCTTCGACCCCGTCACGACGACCGCCGTGCGGCTGGAGTCGGAGCCGAAGACCGTCCACTACAATGCCGGCGAGATCGGCCCGCCCGGCGCCCTGTTCCTGACAACCGATATCGATTGGCGCGAGTTGGGGATCATTGAATGGCGGGTGCGATGAAGGCTCGCTGAACTCCGCAGGTATGCTGACGCATATCGGAATTGGCAGCGCGGATCTGTTGTCCGCTATCGACTCCCGGTCAGCTCTTTCAGAAGGTCAGGGTGCCGGTCCAGGAGTCTAAAAAGGTTCACAACCGCAGGCAAAGGCGCCGCTTCTCCACGCTCATACCGCGAGAACGCGTTGTGGCCGCCACCCGTCAGCTCGGCGGCCATGGCTTGGCTGAGGCCGAGCTTCCTGCGGATCCGACGGATCTCCGACCGTTGCGCGGCACGCGCCTGCAGCACCAGTTTGTCGCCTGCCGCGGCGTACCGTTTCGCGCTTCTCTGGTCGAATTCAATCTCCCCACAAGAGGAACAACGCCGTCCCGACAGGCCCTTCACTTCGGCGGACACACCCTTATGGGAAATCCGGAATGTCTCGCCTTTGAAAGGCACGGCGCCTGGAGCGCCACAGTTTGCGCACGCTTGGTATCTCATTTCACTTCTACTTAAACTGGATCACTGGCGCCCGGTCGCGCATCGTGATCTTGATATAGGCCTCTTTGTCAACCGGTGTGGGCGCGTAATAGACGTCTTGCCAAATGCGGTGATCGGCGTAGGTCGTCATCGACTTATAGAAGTCTCGCCGCGCCAATGCCGCTATAACCGCGAGCATCTCACGGCTGGTCAGTCCCATGTCCCTGCCGCCATCGAGCGCCGTCTTTGTGAAGGGCGGCCGGCCCGAGACGCGCGACCTGCGCTAGAATCGCCGCAAGATCGTAGTGCGGGGTCGGCTTCTCCACACAGACATTCTACCCTATAAGGGTAGCCGCTTCAACCTTCAACTGCGCTCCGCTCTCACTGGAGGCGGAGCCGAAGACGGTGGTGGGCGGTTCCACGGTCTACCAGGCGTGACTTCGCCGCAAACCAGCGGGATGTTGTTTAGGCCGTTTCCAATCTGGCCAAGGACCCTAAACCGAAGCGATCTTGAAATCTACGATCTTATGATCGGTCATCGACTCCCGGTTCATCGTAAAGATTCCGGAGCCGTTGACGCTGACGACGCTATACCAGCTTTCCCACAGCCCCGGGTCGTGGGACGCGGTTGACTCGACCGCCCACACCGCCGGCCCCCGGCCTCGGCTTGCAGGACGGAATCGCCCTGGCTGGGTGATGACGATGTGACCCGCATTCTTGACGCTGCCTCCCGGAATGACGTGGCCCCTTGGATCGACCTTCCCCATGATGTAGGATCGGGCGGGGTTCAGTTCATCCCATCGGCGGATCGCCTTCCTGTGGTCGAAATACCCGTCGATCGAGACATCCGGACCTTCCTGGTGCTTGGCAATGCCGAGATTGGTCCAGCTCAGTTGGCGGTTGACGTGCCACAAGTAATTGCCGACAAATCCGTTGCAATCGAGGCCCAGCGCTTTGTCGGCGTATTTCTGTAGACCGTCCGGCGCGAGGTCCCAATGGTCGACGAGTTGAAGCACGAGCTGGCAATGCTCGGGCGCGCCCTTGCCTACAAAGACGTACCGGGCCATAGCAGAGAGCTGTTTCAGAAAGTCGGACCCGACCTTTTCCGGCCCCGTCACCGTCTGCTCCTTCACGGCGAAGGAGCTATCCCGATTCCGTTGCAGGATTCGAAAGGAGCGGGCGCCGGGGTCGACGCGAAGTTCCATGTCGACGTGATGCTTGCTCAGGCTGTTGAAGAATGCCTTGGACGCGGCTTCGTCCACATCATGGCCCGGTAGCCCTCTAAGCCTGTACTGGTTCACACTGACTTCCGCGGTCCCACCGTCGGCCAGCAGAACCTGCAGTTTTTCGTATCTCGTTTTGTATCCGCTTGGACTCATAAGACTCCATTCGAGGGCGTTCAATCGGCGCCAGCCGCCACATCCCATCACTCTTACATGCGGACAACGCGCCAAAAATTAGCGCGATCGGCCTAAAATCTCACCTCCAACAGTCCGAAAGCCCCCTGGCGGGCCGGTGTCCAGACACGCCTCGTCGCGTTCACAACGCACAACTCACTGAGTAATCTTACCTATGCACCATTCGCTTCTTGTCATCGGGGTCGGTCCCGTTCGTTCCTATGCGCCGGCACCGGTCGAGCCAGAATTTCTGCATCAGATTGTCATGCTTAACCATGCGGCTTTCTTCCCTGCCCCTCACCCTGAAGAACTCAACGCCTTCCATCACAAAGATATTGGGCTTCCGCTTCGTCGCCAGCTCCCGCGAATGCTTCTCGGTATCGTTGAAATAGGCATACACGGGAACGCTGACTGTCTCGAAGAACCCGGCTGTGCCGCGGTACATGATGTCAAAGCCCCAGATCTCCTTGATTTTGCTTTTGTATTTCTTTATGCTCGACAGAATTGACGTGATGGGTCCGAACGCTCCGGAGTGTCCGGCGATAATCAGTTGATCTATGTCGGGTGGCTTGGGAGGCGCAAATTGCGGCGGCCCCAATTTATGGAGCTGAGCCAACACATGGTCCAGGTGATCATCGATATTCGTGCCCAGGTTGCCGAACTCCGCGCCCGCCGTTTGCCCCAAGGTCGGCGCCACCAGGATGAAGGGCTGCCCGCTCTTGCTTAGTCCTTGACGCAACGGCAACTCGGGTAAGCTCCAATAGTCCCGAATGGTGCCGGTCTTATTCCAGATCCGAACCTTGTCGCCGTGCATGTATAGAATTACATTCACCGTGGCGCCGACTTTCACGCTCGGCGGAACGTACACACCCGTGATCTGGCCCGAAAGGCTGTCTATCGGGTCTAGCTCCTTTTTGAGGAAATCGCCAACACCGATGTCTTCCTGAACATAAAGCGTAACCGTCGGTATGGTCAGGTCCCTATAGCGGGCCGCTTCGCGTGCCATACCCCATACAGGTTCGAGCACCGGGCCTACCTTTGCGCCGATTTTGTTGATCGTGGCCTTTATGTACTCCTCGGCCTGCTGTATGCCTCCCATCAACTTCTCCTTCCACGATCAACTCTACGGTGGGCATGGACTGGAAAGCGTTTAGGACTCGTAAAACTTTAGTGAAGGCCCGCCGGCGTCGACAACTTCCCAGGGCCATCAGGGTTGTCCGCGGCGGGAAGCGCACCGGTCGCCACCGCGCGAACGCTGCCCCCGGCTGTGCGCCGGCAGGTGCTGTCTCTCCCGCGCTGCTGTGCGTCGTTCGCGCCGTAACCCCGACAGTGGGGCCACTGATGTGAGAACCCGTAGTGTCTCTACCCAACCTGGCGAGCAGAGCGAGCCCCTGGCCCCCACAGCCCCTACCAAAGCGCGTACGGCCCAGCCTTGCGATCGAAGTACATCAGGTACGGAAAGTCCTCCGCCAACTCGTAAAACGGCCGGAACTTGAGCCTCACAGGACGGCCATCCGGACGCTGCACGCGAAAAACCGTCGCCTTATCTTCGGGAACCAGCCACTGATTCAGCTCGGCGTCCGTCTTGGGAAGTTCAAAGGCCGGATCGTGGTAGTTGTAGTCCAGAACCAGCACCACGGGGCCGCGCACCACCGCCACCAGGTCGGGATGCTGGCGGTCCACCGCTTCCGTACGGAGGCGTAGCGGTATCCGAACCTCCACCCGGTCGCCCGACTTCCAGGTGCGCCGGATCGCCGCCCACTCTCCGGGCTTCGACGGCACGCCTGCGTCCGCGCCGTTCACCTTGAGCGACATGTCGCGCGACCAGGCCGGCACACGCAGCTTCAGCGCGAACTCCGCCGTCTGACTCGGTTCCACCGTCAGTGTGCTCATCTCGGTTTCCGGATAGCCCGTCTCCTGCACCAGTCTGACATCGCCCTCCGGCCGGCTCCATGTAACTTCCGAAGGCACGTACAGATTGACATACAGGCTGGACGCATCCTTGTAATAGATCAAGTTATGATAGTCCGCCATGTTCTGGATGTAAGTCCCGGAACAGCAGGTGAAGTTATCCCAGTAGTCCACCTTCATGCCGCCGCTGATGCGATAGTCGGAGTAGTAGAAGTTCCTTCCTGCCGGACGAAGCGGCAGCGAAGCCCCCACCCCGTTGTAGAGCAGCCGCTCGATCCAGTCGCCGTAGCGTGCCTCACCCGTGAACTGCATCAGGTAGCGCGACAGCTTGAAGCCCGCCCACGAGCCGCAGAGGGTCTCGAACGTGTCGGACCGGGTTTCCAGCGCCTTACCGAGGCTGCCATCGGGGCTCATGAATCTCTCGTTGGGACCGTAGCCCCCGGTAGCGTAACACTGCGTATTCTGCAGGTAGTCGTAAGCGTTCGTGACGATCCGCAGGTACACGGGATCGCCCGTAACGGCGTAGGTCATGGCGGCGCTGCTGAAGGTGTTGACATGGCTGTAGGCGTGGACGCCCTGCGCATCGGCCGGAGCCGAGGTATTCGCGAACTTGCCCCAGTACCCGGAATACCGCCAGACTTCGGCGAAGGTCTTGAAGTCGGGGTTACCGGTCAATTGATACGCGCGGTAGAGGTTTTCCGAAAGCGTGTACCACTCCTGCGGCAGGCCGTAGTACATGGTGTTGTGGGCCGGCAGCACCACCATGTTTTCATGCTCCAGGGTCCGGCGCGCCCAACCGGTGGTCCTCTCCAGAAGCTCGACGGCGTCGGGGTGGCCGGTGTACCGCTTCATGTCGACCAGGCCGCAGACCAGTTTGTCGAATGCGTAGTGCCGCATGCGGCAGTCGCCATCGGGCTTCACGGTCCTGGCCCATTCCGTCAACAGTCGCGCGGCCTTGTCGCGGATCGTCGTGTCGCCGGTGGCGCGGTAGAGACGGGCCATCCCGCTGAGCCACTGGCCGAAGACCGAGGAGCTGTTTTCCTTGCACCAGCCGCCTAAAGGCTTTCCGGGGGCCGGAAGCCCGGCGGCCGCCCGAAAGCCCTGCAGGATGTCGTCATCCGGCAGGCCCAGGTAGAACTCCCGGGCCGTCTCGACCTGCTGCCGCCAACGGCTCTCCCCAAGCCGTACGCCCTGGTAATCCAACGCCTCGATGAGATTCCTGCCGGCAGCCGCTGCCGGTGCGGCCGCCATCCGCTGGGCCACCAGGCCCGCGGCCAGGGGAGCGGCCTTCAGGAAGTCCCGCCGAATCATTTCGCCGCCGCTCTGCGCGCTTGGTTTGGTCATTTGGGTCCTCCGATAGCCTGGCAATTCCCGATTATAGGCCCTGCCGGGCGGGCTTCATCATCAGAACCATATTTGCAGACGGAGTTGCAGATTGCGAGGACCAAGGGCAGTTCCGGCGCTCAACGCCGATCGGTCGCCGAACATCGGCCACTGGCGACCGTTCGACTTGTCACAGTCTCAACGCGGCCGGAACCCCAGCATTGAGGAACTCCACGCCACAAGCGCGGTCAGGTATCCGGTTCGGGCAGGATGCGGAAGCCTGTTTCGGCTTCCCCGTCGACGATTCGCGTCCAGACCGTACAGGCGAGCCCCTGGCGGCCGCGGTATGCGAAATCGACGAGCTGCCCCGACGTCAGCGTCAGGCAGTTGTGGCGGGCGCGAAACCCGTGCGCCGCCGTGTCCATCAGCCTTCCCAAGAAGGATCCCGCCAGCGCGCTGGACTGCCGCAGACGCACCTCCTCGGTGACGAGCACCCGCGGCTCGGTTCGCCGCTCAGCCCCCCGAAACTGTTTCGTATGCATACTTGGACTCCGATTCTGCGTTCGGGCCGTAGAGTTTCAGCTTGCGGCTGAGGGTTCGGCGCGAAATGCCGAGCAGTCGGGCAGCTTCCTGATGATGCCCGCCGGTCTTGTGCAGGGCTTCAAAGATCGCGTCCCTCTCCAGCCCATCGAGCCGCAAACCGGTGGCGGCTCGGGGGCTCTTGATCCGGGCGGGATGCAAGGCGCCGAGCTCCCCGGTGCCGATTTCGTATCCCCGGGAGTGAATCAAGGCGGTGGTCACCACGTTGCGCACTTCGCGGGCGTTTCCCGGCCAGTCCGAGCGGCGCAGGAGTTCCTTGGCCTCCTCGGAGAAGAACGCCTGCTCGCTATGCAGCTTCAGGAAGTGCTCGGCCAGGGGGACGATATCTTCCCTGCGCTCCCGCAAAGGCGGCACGCGCACCTGGCACTGGTTGAGGCGGTGATACAGATCGCCGCGGAAATGGCCTTGGCTAACCGCTTCCTCCAGGTTTCGATTGGTAGCCGCCAGAACTCGCGTATCGACTTCGATTTTCTTCTGTCCACCCACGCGATAATACGGAACGCCGTCGAGCACGCGCAGCAGTTTCACCTGCATGCGCGGCTCCAGCTCGCCCACTTCATCCAGAAACAGCGTCCCGTGGTTCGCCAGTTCGAACAGGCCTGGTTTCACCGTGTCGGCGCCGCTGAAGGCGCCCTTCTCGTGGCCGAAAAGCTCGCTTTCCATGAGCTGATCGGGAAGCGCGCCGCAGTTCACGTCCACCCACGACTTGGAGGAACGCAGCGAAAAATGATGGATGGCGCGCGCCACGATCTCCTTGCCGGACCCGGTTTCGCCGGTGATGAGGACCGCTGCCGAAGTGCGCGCCACGCGCTCCACCAGCTCCATCAGGCGCCGCATGGTGGGACTGACGATCACCGCGGACACTCCCAGGAAACACGGGCATGGATCTTCCGATATCACCTTTGACACATATCGGTTGCCCCGACCCGGAACTTTACCCTAAAGGTCCAGGGAAAAGGGACGATAGAACAGAAGTGAACGAGCTTTGCGATCTGTTCCGCACCCTCGGCGACTCACTCGACCTGGAGGAGACTCTCTCGAACTTCGACCGGGAACTGCGGCGGCTCGTTGCGTATGCGGCCCTCTCGCTGCATCTGGTGGAAGACGGCCGGCTGATCCCCGCCTATGCGGCCGGCGAGGAGTTTCGAGCCCTGGCATCCCTGGAAAGCCGCCTCGGCGAGGGCTTCCTGGGGCGGGCCGCCGCGGAGTGCCGTCCGGTTTTGAATTGTCACTTGGATGCGCTGGGCCGGCTTGCGACCGCTTTGGTGGTTCCGCTCGAGCACCGTGGAGCCGCGATCGCGGTGGTCACGCTTTACCATGACCAGGCGCGCGTCTTCTCCCAAGAGGACCTCGAAACCCTGCTGGCCGTGGCGCCGAAGCTCACCGCCTCGATCGACAATGCTCGCCGTTACCGGGCGGCCGAGAGACTGACCGGCATCGACCTGGTGACCGGCGCGCTCAATACGCGTGCGCTGTTCCAGCAACTGGACGCCGAATTGGCGCGGGCTCGCCGGCTTCGGGAATCGCTGGCCGTGATCGAGTGTGCGGTCGAGGGCATGGATGAATCCCTGCCGGAGCTGGCACAACGGTTATACCGGCAGCTTGCCGCCAGCCTCCGGGAGTGCTGCCGGGAGTACGATTCCGTGGCACGCACGGGCGACGGCTTCGTGCTCGTACTGGCGGCGTTTACGCCAGCCGATTTCGAGGAGAAGCACGCGCGGATTCAGAGGGCGGTCGAGGAGCTCGGATTGCGCGCCGGCCTGCCGCTCTCGGCCAGCGTGGGCGCGGCTTTCTTCCCCAAGGATGCATCCGACGCCGAAGGCCTGCTGGCCACTGCGGCAGAAAGGCTGCGATTGGTTTGGCGCGGGGCGCATGGAGATGCCGATGGCGTCTCCTGAACGACAGGGTACGTTGGATGGAACCACCGGCCGGGACGCCGCGCACGGACATAGCGTCGTCCGCACCGTGGCCGCAGCAGCCATACGGCGGTTTTTGATGCTGTTGCTCACCATCGCCGCGTCCGCCTTGGTCTCCGCAGCCCTGGTGCGCTTGGCTCCCGGCTTCGGGACGGACGAACGCCAGTTGGATCTGCAGCTTAGCGAAGCGAGCATCGCCGCGGTCCGCGCTCGCAGCCGCTCACCCGGCTTCGTGACCGCTTTCGGGGAGTATGTGTCGGGTCTGGCGCATGGCGACTGGGGTTTCTCGGTTTCCCTCCGGCGGCCGGTTCGCGAACTGATGGCCGAGCGGGCCGGTCTCACGCTGCGAACGCTGGGCGCCGGCCTGACGCTGGCATGGAGCCTCGCGCTGGGGCTGTCGCTGATTCTCGAAGGGCTCCGCCGGCGCGCCCTGGACCTGGCGGCAACTCTGGCTGCCGGAGGCCTTCTTTGCCTCCCCGCTGCGGTAGTGGCTCTGGTCTTTCTCTATCTCGATGTTTCACCGGTCTTCGCCCTGGCTGCGGTCCTGTGGCCCCGGATCTACCGCTATGTGCGGAATGTCCTGGCGGCATCCTCCAATCGCCCCCACGTCCTGGCGGCGCGGGCGCGCGGAAGCGGCGGCATCGGGTTGCTGTGGCGCCACGTGTGCATTCCCGCCTCGCCGGAATTGCTCGCGTTGGCGGGGATCTCGGTGAGTATGGCGATCGGCGCGGTGATCCCGGTCGAAACCCTGTGCGGCTCGCCCGGTGTCGGTCAACTGGTCTGGCAGTCGGCCATCGCGCGCGACCTGCCTGTCCTGGTCCATCTCACGGTGTTGGTTGCGCTGGCCACATCCGCCGCCAACCTGTTTTCGGACGCAGCCAGGGCGTTGGCCGGGTGGGAGCTGTGATGCGGCGGGCCGCTCGGGTCATCCTGGTCGCGATCTTCGGCCTCATGTTGGGAGCGGACGCCTTCGCGCCGTACCGTTATGACCGGCAGTTCCGGGAAGAAGCCGCGTCGCCGCCCACGCGCGCGCATCCGCTGGGAACGGACGCCCTGGGGAGGGACCGCCTGTCCCGGCTGTTGCACGGAGGCAGAATCTCCATCCTGCTCGCCCCGGCCGCGACCCTGGTATCCGTGGGGATTGCGCTCACCATGGGCCTGGGAGCGGCCCTGCTGGGCCCCTGGTGGGGACGAGCGGCGAGGGTTGCGATCGACCTGTTTCTTTCGCTTCCCTGGCTGTTCCTGCTTCTGACCGCGCGGGGCCTGCTTCCGCTCAACACCTCGCCCGGCGTATCCATCGCGGTTACGTTCGCGCTGCTTGGCTTTCTGGGGTGGCCCGGACCGGCGCGCGTCATGATGGCCGCCGCAGAACGGCAATCCCGTGCGGACTATGTTCTACTGGCGAGGGCCGGAGGCGGCGGCGTTTGGCGTGTCGCGGTCCGTCACATCCTGCCCAACCTGGCGCCCGTCACCCTGGCGCAGTTCTGGACCACGGCCCCCGCGTTCCTGCTGGCCGAGGCGAACCTTGCTCTGCTGGGTTTGGGAATCTCCGAGCCTCTGCCCTCCTGGGGGAATCTTCTGCGCGACCTGCAAAACCTGGCGGCACTGCCTCGGGATCCCGCCATGTCGATTCCGCTGCTGCTCCTGGTAGTCACCCTGGGGTGCTGCCAGTTGGCGCAGGCGGCCGATGAGTATCCCATATGAGGATTCTGACGCTGATTCTGATTTCCTCGCTGAGTGCCGTTCCGGCCGCCGCACAATGGGGCGGCGAGCTCAGGCTCTCCCTGCACAGCGAACCGAAAACGCTCAACCCCGCTTTGGTGGATGACGACGCCTCTGAAACAGTGCGCTACCTGACAGGCGGAGTCCTGGTTCGGGTGAACCGGTTGACCCAGCAGGCCGAGCCGGCCCTGGCGCGATCGTGGAAAGTGCTCGATGCCGGGAAGACGCTCCGCTTCCAGTTGCGCGAAGGAGTTTGTTTCTCGGACGGAACGCCCTTCACCGCGGACGACGTGGTCTACACCATGGAGACGCTCATGGATCCCAACCTGCATTCGCCCGTGGGCGACTCGTTGCGGACGGGAACCGGAACCGCGCGGGCTTCGGCCGAGGGCCCCTACGCCGCGATCATCCGCTTTCCGGAGGCGTTGGCGGGCGGGGTTCGGCTGTTCGACCAGGTCGCCATCCTCTCCCGGCGCTCACCCCTCAAGGAGGGGGCGGTATTGGGCCCGTTTCGCATCGCGGGCCGGAAGCCGGGAGCCTATCTCAAGCTGGAGCGCAACCCGCACTACTGGAAGGTGCAGTCCGGCCGCAGGCTGCCTTACCTGGACTCCGTTCAGCTCGATATCCAGCAGAACCGCGACGCCGAGTTTCTTCGCTTCCGGCGCGGCGAACTCCACCTTCTTTCGTCCCTCGACCCCGATCAGTTCGAACAGCTCGCGCGCGAAAAACCCGACTGGGCGAAAGACGCTGGACCGGCGCTCGAAAACGAGTTTGTCTGGTTCAACATGGCTCCTTCGGCGCCGTTGCCGGCCTACAAAAAGGCTTGGTTCGCTTCGCGCAATTTCCGCCGGGCAGTCTCGCACGCCATCCGGCGCGACGACCTCTGCCGCGTGGTGTATCACGGGCATGCCGCTCCGGGCATCGGCCCGTTTCCTTCCGCGAACCTGTTCTGGTTCAACCGGAAATTGAAGCCGCATCTCTTCGACCTGGAGCTCGCCCGGCGTCTTCTGGCCCAGGACGGATTCCGGACGGACGGCCGCAAGTTGCGCGACCGCACCGGCAACCCGGTGGAGTTCTCGCTCATCACCAACGCCGGAAACAAGGGTCGCGAGCGCATGGCATCCATGATCCAGCAGGACCTTGCCGCACTGGGGATCGGGCTCAACGTGGTCACTCTGGATTTCCCTTCCTTGCTGGAGCGCATCAGCAAATCCATGCAATACGAGGCCTGTCTGCTCGGGTTCAACAACGTCGACCTGGACCCGGATGGCCAGATGAACCTGTGGTTGAGCTCCTCCACCAACCATGCCTGGAACCCCCGAGAGCCCTCTCCGGCCACAGCTTGGGAGGCTGAAATCGACCGTTTGATGAAGGCGCAAGCCTCCGAACCCCAAGGCTCGCAGCGGAAGGCTCTGTTCGACCGTGTCCAGGCGATTGTCTGGGAGCAGGCTCCCATCGTGTATCTGGTGAACCGCAATGCCCTGGTGGCCGTGTCTCCGTCGCTCGCCAACGTGCAGCCCTCGGTGCTGTATCCACGGGTGATCTGGAACATCGACGAAATCTGTTTTGCGCGAACCGCGGGAACCGGCAAGACCGCGGGAACCAAATGAAGGCGCCGCTGCTGTCGGTCCACATCTCGGTGGATTACCCGGGGAAGCCGTCTGTCATTGACGGCATCGCCATTCGAGTGCAGGAGGGCGAGGTGGTCGGCCTGGCTGGAGAGAGCGGATCGGGGAAGAGCACGATCGCGCTGGCGATTCTCCGCCTGCTGGAGTGGCGCGGCGGACGCGTGCGAGGCGAAATCTGGTTCGACGGCCGGGACTTGATGCGCCTGAAGGAAAGCCAACTGCGACGGTTACGCGGCAGAGAGATGTCGCTGGTGATGCAAAGCCCGGCTTCGGCCCTCAACCCCGCACTCCGGCTGGAAACCCAGCTCCGCGAGTCATGGCGCGTTCACAGCCAGACCCCATGGCGCGAGGCGCGGCCCCAAGTCCATGCTCTGCTGGAGCGTATGGGACTTCCGGTCGACGGTGATTTTCTTTCCCACTATCCGAGCCAGGTGAGCGTAGGGCAGGCACAACGCGTGGTAATCGCCATGGCCGTGCTCCACCAACCCAAGCTGATCGTGGCCGACGAGCCCACCAGCGCACTCGATCCGGGATCGCGACTCGAAATTCTCAACCTCTTTCGTTCTCTGGTCGCCGAAAACCGGGCTGCCCTGATCTACATTTCTCACGACGTGCCCTCCATGCAAGCGCTCTGCGACAGGATTCATATTCTGCATGCGGGTAAGCTTGCCCCGTGCATGCCGGTTGACGAGCACCGGGGAGCGCCGCAGCCGCTCAGCCTGAGCTGAGCGACCAGTTGAAGGCACGGGTGGTCTGCGGGCCATCGTAGCGGTGAGAGCCGCGTGGAATTGTCGTGAGTACGAAGCTCCCTCGACGCTGGCCGCTTGTATTCGGCCATCGATGCTTCGATTGTCGGCTGCTGGGAACCAAACTAACTCCGCCGCGCGCGGAAACGGAAGGCGAAGGGGTTGACATCTACATGGACGTCCGTAAAGCCCGCGGCCTCGAGGCGTTCCGGGAAGGTCCGGGGATCTACCACCACCATGGTATCGAACAGGTGCAGGAGACGGAACCGGCGGCTATAGCGGCTGTCCACGCCCGCGAAGATCCCTCCAGGGCGTAGTACGCGAGCGACCTCGGCCAGCAGCCGGTTCTGCAAGACCGCGGAGGGGACGTGATGGAGCATCGTCAGGCTGACAGCGCCATCGAAGGTGGCATCGGGGAAGGACATGGCGGTGGCGTCCTGGTGTAATACGGTGACGTTTTGGCCGGCCACGCGATGGGCCAGCGAGTGCGCCAGTGCCTGGTCGATTTCCACGCAGGTCAGACGCGCCACGCGAGTGTGGAGGAGATCGGTGGTGACACCCGGGCCGGAGCCCACCTCCAGGACCTCCGCACCCAAGTCGATGCCGTCCAGCACCCACGGCAGGATGCGGGTCTCAACGGTCTTTTTCCAGTAGGCCGAGCGGCAGAGCCAGCGGTGAGCGAGGTTCATGCAAATATTGTCCCCCCGGCCAGCTCAGGCGTAAAGCCACAATCCTGCCAAGATGTAACTCGAATGCGACAGATCCGGTGGAGATGTCGAGGACAGGGTCCCCAGAACCTCAGTTTTGCGCGCTGCGGTCAGTGTACGCCCAGCTCTATACCGAGGCTGGGGCAAGCTTCCACGGCTTGCCCCTCCCCGGAAGGACATTCACTTAATGTTTGATTACTAGTCACGCGGCGCCCGGAATCGTCTCATAATTCTTTTCTTCTCCCGCGCCAGCCGAAGGTTCGTACGGATAAATCGCCGGCGTGACCCCAAAATTTGCCCTCGCAGGTCTCCGATTTCCACCGCCGTAGGCTCGCGCCCGAAGATCGAGGTGTACTGGTCCATGATGCCGCGGGGTAGACCGACAAACTGCACCTCGGCGGGCTGCCACGGCGGCGCCAGTCGAGCGGCCACAGGTCGGGAGCTTTGCGCGAGCTGCAAGCCCTGGGGTATAACTGGCAGAGGATGCTGTTGCCGTGAGCACCGTCCGTATCTTGGTCGTTCTGTTTGCGCTGTCCTCACTCGAAGCCCGCCGGCTCCCCATCAAAACCTACACCACGGCTGACGGCCTGGCACGCGATCGCGTTCAGTGCATCGTGCAGGACAAGCGCGGATTCCTGTGGTTCTGCACCGCGGAGGGGCTCTCCCGCTTTGACGGCTACCGGTTCACCAACTATGGGACCGAAGAGGGTCTGCCCCACAGCAATGTTACCGGCATGCTGGAGACACGGGAGGGTATCTACTGGGTCGGCACCGTGGCCGGCCTGTGCCGATTTGATCCGGGCGCTTCCGGCACTGCAAGATTCCGGAAGTATCCCATGCCTGGCGACAGGGATTCCCAGAACATCAGTGTTCTCTTACAGGATCGGGCCGGAGCGATCTGGGTTGGCGCTTTTGACGGACTCTTTAGACTGCCAAAATCCGCAACTGCATTCCAGCGCGTGGATCTCGACACAACTACTCCAAAATCATCGGAAATCGAGGCCTTGATGGAGGATCGCCGGGGTGCGCTCTGGGCGATCACGTATGGAGGTTTGTACCGTCGAGATCCCGATGGTCGAACCAGGTCGTTCCGAGTGGCAGGGACGCAGCAGCGAGGGGATCTATGGTGGTTTGGCCGGCCGGAGACGGGTTTTAAGACCATGCTGGAAGACCGCGACGGGAGGACGTGGTTTGGAACCACATTCGGTGTTTGGCGTCTCGATGGGGCGTCGTCCCCAGTCCAGTTCCTTGCCGATCGATGGGTATTCTCGATTGTGCAATCCTCGGCCGGAAAAATCTGGCTCGGAACTTCACGCGGACTTGCGGAGTGGGTTCCGGAAGCACGCGGTACGGATCGCGAGTTTGAATCCTACGACATGGCCAACGGCTTGAACGGCAAGGAAGCCGACGTGTTACTGGAAGATCGCGATCGGAACCTTTGGATCGGAACCAACGGCGGCGGGGTGATGAGAATGGCCCCGAGCGGCCTGGTCACCTACTATGCCGAAGATGGCCTGGTGGGGGAGCGGACCGATACGGGTTCGCTTTTCGAATCGCGGCAAGGCGAGCTGTGTTTTTTTCAGCAGTCCGTAATCAGTCGATTCGACGGCCACCGTTTCATTCCCACACGGTTGAAGTTTCCGCGCGATATCTCGTATTTCGGATGGGGAACTGGCCGGCTTGCCTTCGAGGATCGCACCGGCGATTGGTGGATTGCTACAGGGCAGGGCCTTTTCCGATTCCCGCCTGTGACCTTCGAACGGCTTGGCGCCGTCCGCCCGAAAGCGATTTATCGAACCGTCGACGGCCTGGTGGGAGACAACATTTTTCAGATTTTCGAGGATTCCCGCGGCGACATCTGGATTGGCATGTGGTCTAGCACGGGCGACACGGTGCAGGGAGATCGCGTAGCCCGGTTCGAACGCCGGACCAGGCAGATCCGTGCCTTTTCGGCACACGACGGATACGCACCGCCGTACCCGTCCGCTCCGACCGGCTTCGCCGAAGATCTCGCGGGCAACATCTGGGTAGGCTGCTACCACGGCTAACTTGCCCGGTACCGCAATGGCCAATTTACGATGTTCTCGAATGCGGAAGGCGTTCCAGGCGGCGGATGGAAGGTACCCTATGTGGATTCCACTGGCCGCCTCTGGGTGGCTTCCAGAAGGGGGCTCGGGCGCGCGGACAATCCCACCGAGGAGATCCCGCGTTTTGTGACCTACACGACCGCGCAGGGTCCGGCCAGCAATGATACGAGAGCCATCGCCGAAGACCGCTGGGGAAACCTCTACGTCGCCACAGGCCGCGGCGTGGATCGGGTTCGTCCTCAACCCGGCGGCATCACGGTCACCGAACACTATACGAGCGCGGACGGATTGGCCGCGGGGGAACTGGCGAGCGCATATCGCGATCGCAACGGATCGCTGTGGTTTGTCACCAACCTGGGTCTGTCGCGACTCACGCCTGTTCCGGATCGTCCACCGGTGGCGCCGCCGGTGCTGGTGACGGGACTGCAAGTGGGAACGGCGCCGCATCCCATCGTAGACCTGGGCCAGGAGGAGGTTCATGGGTTGAGAGTGCCGCCGGGACAGGGCCCTCTTCGCATTGACTTTGTCGGATTGAGTTTCGCGCCGGGCGAGACGCTGCGTTACCAATACCAACTTGCGGGCGTGGACCGGGACTGGAGCGCGCCCACCGATCAACGCACGGTGGTCTATGGGCGTCTGCCTGCCGGAAAGTATCATTTCCTGGTCCGTGCCGTCAACAGCGAGGGCATGACCAGCGCCGCGCCGGCCAGCGTCGCCTTCGCCATGCTGCCCCCGGTATGGCTGAGCTGGTGGTTTATTTCCGCGGCAGGGCTGGGGACCGCCGGGTTGGTGTATGCCGCACATCGGTACCGCGTCCGCCAGTTGTTGGCCGTCGAGCGCGTGCGCACGCGCATTGCTACAGACTTGCACGACGACATCGGCTCCAGCCTCTCCCAAATCTCCATCCTCAGCGAACTGGCCCGCCAGCGGCTGAACACTGCCGATCCGCTGGTGAGCCAGCCACTGGCTGAGATCGCCGCCGTCTCAGGCGAGATGGTAGCTTCCCTGAGCGACATCGTATGGGCCATCAACCCCAGGCACGACCGTCTCAGCGACCTCTCCGCCCGTATGCGGCGGTTCGCGTTCGACGTGCTCGGCGGGCGTGGCATCGAGTTGCGTTTTCACGCCGACGATCACCGGGAGCAGTTGCACACCAGCTCCGACTTCCGCCGCCAGGTGTATCTCATCTTCAAAGAGGCCGTCAACAACGCCGCCCGGCATGCCGGCTGCACCCGGGCCGCCGTCGAGCTGCACGTTGGGCACGGCCATCTGGAGCTGCGCATAAGCGACAACGGCACGGGCTTCGAGCCGTTATCCGCCGAAAACGGCAACGGCCTCGTAAACATGCGGCGGCGCGCAGCCGATCTTGGCGGTGAGCTCGATCTGCGGTCCGAGCCCGGGCGCGGCACGGACCTGAAGCTGAGCGTGCCGCTTCCCGGCTCCCGTACCCCCTAAAATTGGGGGGGACGGCGCGTTTGGTTTGCTGTATGCTGGATTCGCTGCAACCGCAAATCACACAAGTCACCATCATCGAAGATGAGCGGCGAATCCGGGAAGGTCTCGAAGCTCTCATCAACGGCACCGAGGGATACCGCTGTACGGCGGCTTTCCGCTCGATGGAAGACGCCCTGCTGCGGCCGTGGCCCGAAGTTCCGGACGTCGTTCTTGTGGACATCGGGCTGCCCGGGATGTCCGGCCTGGAAGGCCTGCATCTTCTGCGCGAGCGGTACCCCGCGGCGGCCCTGGTGATGCTGACTGTCTACGAGGATGATGAACGGATCTTCGACGCCCTGTGCGCCGGCGCCTGCGGCTATCTGCTGAAGCGCACACCGCCCGCCAGGCTGCTGGAAAGCCTGCGCGAAGCGAAACTGGGCGGCGCGCCCATGTCACCGGAGGTGGCACGGCGCGTGATCTCCCTCTTCCGCACGGTGCGTCCGCCGCAACGCGCGGACCATGACCTCACGCCGCATGAGTTACGGCTACTCAAACTGCTGGTGGAAGGACACAATTACAAGTCCGCCGCGGCCGAGCTGGGCGTCAGTTTTCACACCATCGCCTTTCACATCCAGAACATCTACGAGAAGCTGCAGGTGCATTCCAAGAGCGAAGCGGTCGCCAAGGCTTTGCGCCATCGGCTGATTTCCTGAGAACATCTGCGAGAAAACCTCAGGCCCAGTCTGAATCCGAAGACCGTCCCCGAGGTTTTGCACCATCGGCCGATTCTCCGATCTTAACGGATAGCCCGCGCCGGACATATCTCCCTAAATTGGGGGGGCATTTTTCGCCGGATGCACCCAGCATGTATGGGAGATGCGCGATGGTTGGTATGGTCAAGCCACCGGATGCGGTCGACAGGACTCCGCTGCGGAGAATTTCCTCGACAGAACATGGCGGGAGACGAGCATGCTTCCAATCGTGGCAACTATGAGAGCGGCGGCTCAAATGAGCTGGCCACGTTTGTTTAGGGTCTTCGGAGGGTTCCTTACACATGCCGAGCAATGACACGTACACCGTCCAGCCGGGTGATAGCGGGTGGTTTCAAATCGCTCAGAAACTGACTCGTTTGAAGGGATATAGGATCGATTACCTTACCCTGCAAAAGTTGAATCCACAGTACGTCAGGCCGGGAGGCCGGCTGTACGGCACTGGTACTGAAATACTGACGCTCCCCCCCAGGCCGGAGAGCATTTCGACCAGCACGCCGGGAAGCACCTCAACAACCAGGAGTTCATCCTTCAAGCTCGAATCACTTACCTTCTGGCTCAACGCGTTCATTCCGAACTCTGTCTGCGAGAAGAAGGGTGACCTGTTCGTCATCGTGGTACGAGGTGCGCCCTCTTCGAGGTCACCGTTGCCCCCGCTTCCGACGGCTCGGTTCTTCACCGGGCACCAGCGCGGGTTTTCGTCGAACATCAATGAATCGGCCAGGATGCACTCCGAGGTGACCATCGCAGGGCTCTCGTCGGACAACCCGAGGATTCTCACCCAACGGCAGGTGTGCGGGCCATCGCACGAAGTTGATGACAATGGCAACATCATTGCGACGGAGACCGCGGATATCGACAGGATGAGATTCTTCAACTTTCGCGGCTCAAAGACGGCGGATCCCAACGGCGGTATCATTGACAATGGCATACCGGGATCGGTCCAGATCAATCTCATCGGCTCGGCGGCATTGCCACTGGTCGCATTTTCACCCGACATCGATTACGTAGGAAATCTGACCATCGACCGCTGGGAGGGCAGCGTATTCTTCAAAGGGGCGGTGGATCGGTTTCCGGCGTACGAGTTGTATTTTCGTGCCAACGGGGGACCACCCATCACGCTGGCCCAACTGGCACCGATCACACCCATTGGCCTTATTGGACCACCGAATCGCAATGTAGACGTCAAGTCCCGAATCCTGTAGTGACTGTCGGAAAATGGTCCCTGCGGCCGGGCCATAGTCGCCGCCGTCCGCGGCAACGGTCTCCGCTCGATCACTACGTACCGGACCGCTGACCTACCCGGCCCGGCCTGGCACTTGAGAAGGAAGACTAACGTTCCGGGCAGGGTCACGCGGGCAAGACTTCTCCGGCGCCGGCCGAAGGTTCGCACGGATAAATAGCCGGGGTAACCCCAAATTTGCCCTCGTAGGCGGTCGCAATCTCCTGGCGGAAACGCGGGACGGCGTCCGGCCGGAGCATGGTGACCGTGCAGCCCCCGAATCCGCCGCCGGTCATGCGCGCCCCGAGTATGCCCTCGATTCCCAGCGCCCGATCCACCAGGAAATCGAGCTCGGCGCAACTCACTTCATAGTCCTGTTGCAGGCTGCGGTGGGATTCCACCATCAGGGCGCCCATCCTTTTCAAGTCGCCGCCCCCGCTGGCTTCTACGAACTGACCTACACGGGCAGTCTCGGTGACCACGTGGCGGGCGCGCCGCGCGATCACCCCGGGTAGCAGATCGGCCACCGACTCAAACTGCTCGGGCGTTACGTCTCGCAAGCTTTTCACCAGGGGAAACCGGGGCTTGATCCCCTCCACCGCGGCGGCGCATTCCGCGACGCGTTCCCGGTACGCCGACCCTGCCAGCGCGTGCTTCACCATGGTGTTCACGGCGAGGAAGGTGATTCCTGCGGGCAGTTCGACGTCGCGGTGCTCCAGGCTGCGGCAATCGATTTCCACGGCCGTGTGCTCGCGCCCAAAGATCGAGATGTACTGGTCCATGATGCCGCAGGGCATGCCGACGAAATGGACCTCGGCGCGTTGGCATAAGCGCGCCAGATCGAGCGGCGGCAGACGGCGCCGATTCAAGAAAGCCAGCGCGGAGGAGACTTCCAGCGCCGCCGAGGAACTCAGCCCCGAGCCCTCCGGCACCGTGCTGCGAATCAACAGGTTGGCCGGCTCGATGGCGAAGCCCGCAGCGATCAACTGCTGCGCGACGCCGATGGGATAGTCGGTCCAGTGGCGCGCGCGCGCCAGTCCGGAGATCTCCGACGAGCTCCATTCCCGCATCTCCCGGCGGTCTTCGGAATAGATGCGGAGTCTGCCGTCCGCGGCCGGAGCAGTGGCAACGTAGGTAGCGAGGTTGAGCGCCACCGGCAGCACAAATCCGAGGTTATAGTCGGTATGCTCGCCGATCAGATTGACGCGGCCGGGCGCCCGGAAAACCCGCATGCCATCCGCGGAGCCGAACCGGGCACAAAAAGTATCGATCATGAGTTTCGCCGCCCCGCCAACCGCGCCATGAGCAGCAGGAAAGCCCCGAAGGCCACCATGGACAGGCCCGAGTAGAGATTGACGTTGACTTCCGTCAAAGGCGCGCGCATATCAGGTGCGAAAATGCCCAGCCCCGTCAAGATGAGGCCGAGCAGCAGGAAGAACGAGCCCGCAGGCACTCTTAAGTCCAACATATCAGGCAAACCAGATATTCAGTGCGATCAGCAGGATGACAATCACCACCACCAGCGGAACGAGGCGCTGGTGCCACTTGGCCGTTGCATCGTGGGGGATTCTCGTGAGGCCGTAAACCAGCCCTTCCAACTCGCCGTCGGGGCGCGCCTCGGTCACCATGCTCACCAGGATTGTGACCACAAAACACGTGGACCAGGCAAGAATGGCGATCCAGAAGTTCTGCACCATGGTCGAGGGGAACGTGTGAACCAGGCCAAACACGCCGCCTTTGCCTTCCGCCATGGTGAGCCCCCAGGTGGCGGCTGCCGCGAGTGTGCCGCTGACCAGGCCCGAGAAAGCGCCGTGCGCGGTGGCCCGTTTCCAGAACATGCCCAGCAGGAAGGTGGCGAACAGCGGCGCATTCACGAAGCCGAAGACGAACTGGAGCAGGTCCATTATGTTGTTGTAGTATGACGCGACATAGGCGGCGCCTATGGAGAGGGCTACGCCCACGATGGTGGTCATGCGCCCGACCGCGAGGTAATGGTGGTCCGGCGCGCCTCGCCGAATGTAGCTCTGGTAAATGTCGTAGGTGAAGACGGTATTGAATGCCGTCACGTTGCCCGCCATGCCGGACATGAACGAGGCCATCAGGCCGGTCAGGCCGACCCCTAGCATTCCCGCAGGGTAGAACTTGGCCATCAGGGTGATGAGCACCTGGTCATAGTCCGGGACGGCGCCGCCGGCTTTGAGCGGAAAGGCATAGACGCCCAGGTGGGCCAGGGCCACGGCGGCGATGCCGGGGAGGATGACCACGAACGGGAGGAACATCTTGGGCAGGGTGCCGAGCAGCGGGGTGCGGCGCGCGTTCGACATGGAATCGGCAGCCATGGCGCGCTGTGCCACCAGGAAGTTGGTGCACCAGTAACCGAAGGAGAGCACAAAGCCGAGACCCGCCACCATGCCGAACAGCTCCACGCCCATGGGGTTCTGAGTGGAGTTGCCCATGTAGCTCCAGGCATGCGTCATGTTGGCAGGCAGCCGCGACTTGATGCCTTCCCACCCGCCGGCCCTGGCGCAGGAGAGGATGGCCAGCGGAGCGAAGCCGGTCACGATGAGGAAAAACTGGAGCACCTCATTGTAGATGGCGCTGGTAAGGCCGCCCATGTAGGTGTAGACCAGCACGATGACGCCGGTGACCAGCACCGAAGTGCTGAAGTTCCAGCCGAGCACCAGGTGCAGCAGCAGTCCCAGGACGTACATGGAGATGCCCGAGGAGAAGATGGTCATCACGGCGAAGGTGAAGGCGTTGAAGCCGCGGGTTTTCTCATCGAAGCGCATCTTCAGGTACTCGGGCACGGAACGGGCTTTGCTGCCGTAGTAAAACGGCATCATGAAAAGGCCCATGAACAGCATGGCCGGGATGGCGCCAATCCAGTAGAAATGGGCGGTGAGGATGCCGTACTTGGCGCCGGAGGCGGCCATGCCGATCAACTCCTGGGCGCCCAGGTTGGCTGCGATGAACGCCAGGCTGGTGATCCAGACGGGCACCGACCGCCCGGAAAGCAGGAAATCGCCGCTAGTAGAGATTTTCTTCCGCAGCGTCCACCCGATGCCCAGGACGAAGGCGAAATAGAGGAAGAGAATAAAATAGTCGATCGCCGCGAGTTTCAAAAGAAGACTCCCGAATTCTTCGCAGTTTCAGATTTGAAATTCTGAGTCTATCACAGGTGGGTTGGGGTTCCCGAGACGCGTGCGGTGGCGGCGGTGGCGGGACCTGCGCCGGCTTCTGCCCCCGGGTGGCCCTCAAGGAATGGTTTCAAAGCCCTGCTGCCTGAAGTGCTGGTCGAAGCAGAAGGTCTGTTGAACGCCGTATTGCCGCATGGTCTGGAAACTGATGCAATCGACCAGGCTCAGCTTTCTGCGAGCGGCGGCAAGCACCGCTTCCACGCCGGCCTGGTGCCGCTGCTGGCTGATCCAGTCCACGGTAAGCAGCGGAACAACCTCCTGTTGGAATGCCCTCAAAGCCGCCGGGCCGAGCCGGTGCTGCAAGAGCGCGCTGGTTTCCAGCAAAACGTAATTGTTCGTCAGAAGGGTCGTGTTGCCATCCAGAAGGTCATTCCAGGAACGAGCCGCGCGGACGTGGTTTTCGTCATCATGATCGACCACGGCATAGAAGGCGGAGGTGTCTACGAACAACGTCACTCGCGGTAAGCCTCGCTGAGGTAGCGGTCATGATGCGTACTGACATCCCTAATCCCCGACGAGAACCGGCCGGCAATTCTGCGGGCCCGTTCCACCTGTTGTTTCCGGCCAGGCCGATGTTGGGCACCGAGATAGAGTTCAACGCCAAGCCGAACCAGCTCGGCGATGGACTTGCCGGACTCGGCCGCGAGTTGGCGGAGGGCGTCGATTTGCTGCTGCGTCAACTGCACTTGAGTCCGAACCATGACATCATGATACCAAATACGCCATCATAATGTCATGACCGCGGCTTCATCCGTGATGACGTTGGCGCTGTCAGCACGGCGCCAACGATCAACGCAAGGCGGCGCCCGGGTTCGCTGCGCTCGCGGAGAGCGGAGAGGCAAGTATGCCGGGGACCGGGCTATCGACACTACCGCCGCCCTCCGCCGACGCAGTTACGGGAGCCGGCGTCAAAAGCGATACCACGGCGACGGCAGACCTTGACTCGTCGGCCTGACTACGCGCCGTGAGGATCACCCTGTAGGGGCGCGCGATCGTGACCGGCGCCGCGTACATCCCCGAGGCGCTGACCGAGCCCGGTTGCGCCCCCACAGGCGCGCCCGGACCGAGGGACACACTCCACCTCAGATTGGGGTTGCGCGAGCCGATCACCGTGGCGGTGAATTGCCGGGCTTCCGCGGCGTTCAATCTCTCGAATGTCGAATCTAACCCGACCTGGACGGCCCCCGGTACTGGCTCGGGTGGCGCGCTGCCGAGAAGCTTCAGATGCCAATGGGAGGTTGCGTCTTGCCACGTGACCGTAAGGCCATCCTGCGCGTCCGCCGTGGCCTTAATGGATGTGACCGAGTCCGGGCTGACCGCGACCCGTACATACGGGAAGTCGGCACCGGCATAGTCGCCGCGTCCATCAGCCGACACAGCCCTGCCACGTGAGTCCGGAGCCTGCGAGACACAGATGAAACTCTGGTTGTTCCAGCGAAGCGCAAAGACGTGCCGGTATGCCGGCATATGGACTATTCGGCGCGTGGCTGGATCGACATATGACACATCCTGCAGCTTGACCACGGCGGCAGCGTCGAGATGCGGCGCCACCACCCGGAAGACCGCTGAAGGACGTGGGTCCGTGTCGACGTACTCAATCTGGTAGTAGCCCGGGCGGTTGAGGAACTGGCCCGTGCTCATCGCCCGAGCGCCCAGCGCCGATAGGAGAGCGTCGGCGCTCAAGGTTGTCTGTCTCTCTTCGCCGCTGGCGAGCCTCGTCGTCGCCTGCGCGGCTGTTTCCACAAGGCGAAACGGGCAGATGGGTTTTGCGGAAAGCGGCGCTGGAGACCCTCCCTCCAGCCGTTTCGTCAAAACGAAACAACCGTTGGCCGTGGAAAACAGCGTAGGAACCTCCAAGGGCGTCGAAGCTGGATTCCGCACCGTGAGAGTGAAGATCGCCGCTTCGCCTGAAAAGTAGGTATCGCGATCCACGCTAAGAGTGCTTTGCAGTTGCCTGGTATTCTCAAGCGGAGCGGAGGGAGGCAGCTTCGGCGGGCCGGCCGATAGTGCCGTCAATCCGAACGCCACGGCCAGGGTGCAAGTGTAAGCATAAGCGCGGTTTGTCATAATGGGCGCAATCTCCTTCGACGTGTGCTTCCAGCGACGCCAACGCGATTCTCGTCTGTACTAGTAATACTAGTACAGAGCATAACTAACCTGTACTATCTGTAAATACTCCATTTAGTTAACGGCGAGACTCCTGGCGTTGGCGTGACGGGTAGAGTAGGCCGATACCGGCTTCCCGAGATGCCTACCTCCCAGCACTATAGAATGGTTCCTTATGTCGCTCGGTGATCTGCTGTTCGGCAAGCCTCTGGCCACCTACGAGGACTCGGAACAACGTCTCGGTGCCCTGTCGGGCATTGGCGTGTTCGGCCTGGATGCGCTCAGCTCCGCGGCCTACGGTCCGGAGGCGGCGCTCACGCTGCTGATCCCGCTGGGCGCACTGGGCATTCACTACGTGGTGCCCATCAGCTTCGGCATCATCGCGCTGCTGGTTATCGTTTTCATTTCGTACCGCCAGACCATCGCAGCCTATCCGGGCGGCGGCGGTTCTTACACGGTGGCGCGCGAAAACCTAGGGACGAAAGCAGCCCTGCTGGCCGCCGCAGCCCTGATTGTCGACTATATCCTGGTGGTCGCCGTGGGTATCTCGGCCGGAGTCGGCGCGCTGGTCTCGGCCGTTCCCAGCCTCCAGCCGCATACCCTGGCTATCTGTCTCGGCATCCTCGCCGCCGTCGCGCTGGTCAATCTTCGCGGCGTGCGCGAGACCGGAAATGTGTTCATGGTGCCCACCTACGCCTTCATCGTGTGCCTTCTCGGCGCCATCGGGCTCGGCCTGGTCAAAGCGTTCCTCAGCGGAGGACACCCCACTCCCGTCATTCCGCCGAATCCATTCAAGAGCGCGGCCACGACAGCCGGCGCATGGGTGCTCCTGCAGGCCTTCTCGAGCGGTTGCACGGCCATGACCGGCGTCGAAGCCGTCAGCAATGGGGTGAGAGCGTTTCGCGAACCAGCGGTCGAGTCCGCACGCCGCACCCTGACGGCCATCATCGGAATCCTGATCCTGATGCTGGGCGGCATCGCCTGGCTGGCGCGGGCCTACCAGGTGGGCGCCTCCGAACCCGGCCAGCCCGGGTATCAGAGCCTGCTGTCACAGTTGGTGGCGGCGGTGTCCGGAAACGGCGTCTTCTACTATCTCACCATGGGCTCTGTGGTAGTGGTGCTGGCCCTATCGGCGAACACCGCGTTTTCGGACTTTCCACGCCTCTGCCAGATCGTCGCCGGGGACGGCTACCTCCCCCACGCCTTCTCCTCGCGCGGCCGCCGGCTGGTCTTCTCGCACGGAATCTACGTGCTCACATTTCTGGCAGCACTCCTGCTGATTGTTTTCGGTGGAGTCACCGACCGGCTGATCCCCCTGTTCGCGGTCGGCGCGTTCCTCGCGTTCACCCTCTCGCAGGCGGGCATGGTGGTCCACTGGAAGCGGCTCGGGGGTCGCGGCGCCTGGCAGAGCATGTTCATCAACGGTCTGGGCGCCACCGCCACCGCGGTTACCCTGGTGGTGGTGCTGGCCGCCAAGTTTCTGGAGGGCGCATGGGTAACGGTTCTGCTGGTCCCGTCGCTATTGATCCTGATGTTCGCCGTGCGCCGGCACTACGACACGGTTGCGCGTGAGTTGCAACTCGACACTCCGCTTGACCTGACTCACCTGAAACCGCCGATTGTTATCATTCCCATTCAGAGTTGGAACAAGATCGCGCAAAAAGGTCTACGTTTTGCGTTGAACCTTTCTATCGACGTGCATGTTCTGCAGGTAAAGATCGGAGACCAGTCCGAGGATCTGCGCGGCAGTTGGTGCCATCTAGTGGAGAGACCCGTGCAGGAACTGGGGCTTCCCGTGCCCAGGCTCACGGTAGTCGAATCTCCCTATCGGCTGGTCTTCGCTCCCATCCTGGACTTCGTCACCGGCCTGGCACGGAAGCATCCCGACCGCTATCTCGCTGTCCTTATCCCGGAAATGGTGGAGGGCCACTGGTATCACTACTTCCTGCACAACCAGCGTGCCGCCGTGCTGAAGGCGCTCCTGCTGGTGAAGGGCAACCGGCAGATCAACGTCGTCAACGTCCCCTGGTATCTGGCGGAGTAGGCTAAGCCGCCGACAGACGACGAAAAACGATCGTCTGTCCCACCGATGATCCTCGACTTACGCACCCGAGGCGGGCGCCGATATCGCGCGGCCGCAGCAGTACTTGTACATCAGCCCGCTGCGACACGGGCAAAGATCGGTGGGATCGACAGTCCGCTCAACGCTCCGGCGCCGATTTCGCGGTTTCATTCCCGTATCGTCGTGAAAGATCAGATCTGCCGCGCCGGCGGCCAGACAGACACGCACGATCCGGACCGGGTCCCAAAAATTGCCGGGCAGGATAGATGCTAGCTGGTCGAGCCGCCGCAAACTGTCTTCCAGGTCGTCCCGCCCGATAATGGGGAGGGCGGCTCCAGTCGTGATCCAGTATTCACCGAAAGGGACGAGCCGAGCGGCGAGTGCCACATTGGAGAAATCCGTATTCCGGCTGAAGTTGAGATCCATCAAAAAAAGCTCTTCCTGGCTCCGGCCATCCCGACAATGGATCCCCGCGCCCGGCACTGCGGATTTCAGCACCAGGATCCGATATGCGGCCCGAAGATAGGCATCCAGGACATAATGTTCGTCCGTTCCCGGCTGTTCCGGGTGTGTCTCGGAAAAACGCTGAATGAGGTTCTTTCCGTCTTCAAACCAGTCGTAAATGCAGCAGTCCGCCAGGACGTTTGTGACGTATTTGTTGTCGAACGCGCCGCTGTCCAGGATGCCAAGGGCTTTCCCGACTTCCGACCAGGCACGTGCCGGAACGCTGCTGGTAATTTCTTGGGTCAGTTCCGTGCCCAAACGACGCAAGTGCCGGTATCGCTCCACGTCTTCACGGGTAGGGGAATAGATGGTTGCCATGGATATTTCATTCCACTCGATGGCGGCACGCAAAGCAAGTCCGCGGCGCGGCCATCGGCGCTACAGTCCGAAGAGGTTGGGCTGCAGCTTCGTATAATTGTTCTCGGCGGCCCACAGGTCCAGCGGGACGGAGGCCAGTTCGTCCACTTCCGGCACGGCGAGGCCGTTGCGCGTCATATCGATCGACTTGAGATAAGTGCGGCACGTGTCGCACGACTCGATGCGCACGTAAGGGTATTGTTCGGCGGTATAGACCGGCAGTTTGTGTTGGTCCTCCTCGCCGCACTTCGGGCACAGCAGGCGACGGAAGTTCCACTCGGTGGAACAGAGCGAACAGACCAGGGAGCGCTTTCCGCCGTCGCCTTCGGGGCGCAGCACGGCTACGACGGGCCGCTCACCGCAGCAAGGACACGCAGGGTTCTCGCCCGATGAAGATACCGCGGCACTCCTGGCAGCGTCCTCGGCACCGGGCTGCGCCAGAACGCGATTGATGAAGCGCACCGTCGGGTCCGCGGGGTCCCAGTCGTCCAATCGGGCGAGAAGGGCGGCGGTTTCGGCGAGCGGGGGCGGTGCGATGCGCTGGAGTAGGGCGAGGAGCGACTGGGTGTGCGGCATGTTTTGGTGACAGGCTACGAAAAACCGGGGACAGACGGATCTGTCCACAAGAGCAGGCCGCCGGGTGTTGGTTCGCCATTCATTGTTGGGGACAGATTCGTCTGTCCCCGGTTTTTCGCAGCCCGTCACCGAAATAGCTTTCTGAAACAGGGCGATTTCGCGGTAGAAGCGAAGCAACTCGGCGGCAGCGGGGTACTCTCGTTCCAGGGCCTGGGCACGCTCGATGCGGAGGTCCCAGCGATTCATTTCCCGGTGACCCGGTGGAACCAGAGGCGATGATGCGTCTGCGCCCACGCCGGCGATACCTCGCCACGGATGATGGAAGTGAATCCGCCGCGCACTACCGCGGTCCCCATGTAGACGTGGATGATGAACAAGCCGATGGTCGCCAGCGCCGAAGCCACGTGCAGCAGGATCGCCGCATAACGCAGGCCGCGCAGGCTCCACGGGATCCTCTCGGGGAACCACAGCACCACCCCCGAGAGCAACAGCACGATACCCGCGTAGAGCATCGCCCAGAAGAAGTACTTCTGCCCGATGTTGAACCGGTCGATAGGCGGCAGGTTCTCATCCTCGTTCCGGATGTAGTGGTTCATCGACCTTTCCCACGTACGGTCCGCCGGCGTGATGCGCATATCGGCCAGCCACACCCGCAGCATCCAGAAGAGCACGCCGGTGAAGACCACGCCGAGCCACGGATGCCAGAATCGCGAGGTGGGCGGGCCTCCCAGCAGCGTCGCGATCCAGTACAGGTGCGGCGAGTAGAACGCCAGCCCCGTGAGCAGCACGTAGCAGAAAGTGATGGCCGCGATCCAGTGCATCACCCGCTCGACTAGCGTATAGCGAAGGATGGCGTCATTCATGTCCGTCATTCACCCGTTTCGGCCCGAAGCGCAGATAGTGCATGGTAACGCCGATGAGGCCGCCGATCATCGCCAGGTTGCCGAGCCACTTGAGCGGCTGCTTCCAGAGCCTGACGGTCCACGGAACCCGCGGGTTGGATGGCAGGCCGCCGTAAGCCTCGGGATTGGTGATGTCGTGCAGCACGTAAATCACGCTGGTTCCGCCGACCCCCGCGGGGTCATACACGCCGGCATTGGAGTACCCGGAATAGTCGCGCAGTTGTTGCGCGCGGGCTCCGGCCAGCTCCTTCATGTCGTCCTTGGTGCCGAAGTGCAGGCACCCGGTGGGGCACGCCTTGATGCAGGCCGGTTCCAGACCCTGCGACACGCGGTCGGTACACAGCGTGCACTTGAACATCTTCTTGGTTTGCTTGTTGAACTTGGGGATGTTGAAAGGGCAGCCGGTGACGCAATACTGGCAGCCGATGCAGTATTCCTGCTGAAAATCGACGATGCCGTTCTGATACTGCACGATGGCGTTGTCGGCGGGACACGCGGCCAAACATCCAGGGTCGGCGCAGTGCATGCACTGGTCCTTGCGCATGAGCCATTGCATGGCACCGTCTTCGCGCGGGTGCTCGTTGAACTTGATCAGGTTCCAGTAATTCCACGACGTCTCCGGCATGGTCTGGTAGGTATTGTTGAAGAAGGTCTCGCTGAACGGGAGATCGTTCCATTCCAGGCAGGCGACTTCGCAGGCCTTGCAGCCGATGCAGGTGGTGGTATCGATCAGCTTCGACACCTGCTCCTGGCGCTGTGTGCCTTCCCCTGCGACGGGACCGGCGTGGCCCGAGATCTTCTGGACGCGGAGGTTTCCCGTGCTCATCTACACTTTCTCCACTTTCACCAGGAACCCCTTGAACTCCGGCGTGTAGGCGTTGGGATCGGTCACCGCGGGCGAGAGCATGTTGGCCGGAGTGAGCGCGGTTTTGCCCGCGTCTTCGGCAATACCGCGATACCCCCAGTGGATGGGGATGCCGATCTGGTACACCTTCTTGCCGTCGATCAGCATCGGCTTGATACGGCGCGTGACCATGGCTTTGGCGATGTAGTGGCCGCGCGCGCTGGTCACTTTAATCTGCTCGCCGCCGCGCAGCCCCAGGTCGTCCGCCAGTTCGGCGGGGAGTTCCACGAACGGCTCCGGCATCAACTGCACGTTCATGGGGTTGTTCTTGGTCCAGTAATGGTAGTGCTCGGTGAGCCGGTAGGTAGTGCAGACGATGTTGTAGCCTTCGGCCGCGGTGCCGATTTTGTCCATCGAGGAATGGAATACCTTGGCGATGGGATTCGTAGACTGGTTGGGATGCAGCGGGTTGGCCACGGGGCTCTCGGCCGGCTCGTAGTGTTCGGGGAAGGGCCCGTCTGCCAGGCCCGCCAGCGGAACAAAAAGCCGCCCTACGCCCTCGGCATTCATAATGAACGGGCCCATGTGGTCCTTCGGAGGCGAGTCCGCCTTGATATCCGGCACATCGGGGCCGACCCATCGCTGCTGGGCTTCGTTCCACCAGACCTGCTTTCGGTCGGGGTCCCACGGCTTGCCCGCCGGGTCGCACGAAGCACGGTTGTACAGGACACGGCGATTGGCCGGCCACGACCAACCCCAGTTGGGATAGACACCCAGGCCTGACGGATCTTCGGTTCCGCGCCGCTGCATCTGCGCGCCGGCTTCCGTCCACGACCCGCAGTAGAGCCAGTTGCCGCTCGTGGTGGAGCCATCGTCGCGCAGCCATGCGAAGCCGGGCAGTTGCTGGCCGGCCTTTATAGTCTGGTTGAGCTTCGGGTCCGTGACATCCCCCAGAGCGCGACCGTTGATCTCCCTGGCGATTTCGGAGAGCGAGGGGTTGTGCGGATCTGTGTAGTTCCAAGTGGCATTCACGACAGGATCGGGGAACTTGCCACCCTCCTTTTGATAAAGTTCGCGAACCTTGAGGAAGATGCGCGCCAGAATCTCCTGGTCCAATTTGGCCAGTCCGGGCGGCGGCACGGCAGCGCTCTTCCATTGCAACCAGCGCGCGGAGTTGACGAACGTTCCGTCCTTTTCGGCGAAGCCCGCGCCCGGAAGACGGTAGACCGTCGTGGGAATCTGCTTCATCTCCTCGGACGTGATGCCCGGCGATTTCCAGAACTCGCTGGTCTCGTCGGGATAGATCTCGCACACCACCAGCCAGTCGGCCTTCTTCAGGGCATCGATATTCTTCTGGGCGTTGGGGCCAATGGCTACGCCGTTCATGCCAAAGGCCAGGAGACCCTTGATGTGGCCGCCGTACATGTCGTCCCAGATTTCGGCCCAGGAGTATTTGCGATCGATCCTGGGAAGGTAGTGAAAGGCCCAGTCGTTTTCCTTCTTCGCGGCATCGCCGTACAGGGCCTTGAGAAACGAGACCGCGAACTTGGGCGTGTTCGACCAGTAGTTGAGCGAGTCCCAGGGCCCCGGCTTGGCTGGCTTGGGCGTGATGCGCTCCAGGTAGGCTTTAAAGTCGGTATCCGCCGGGTTGGGCATCTTCAGATAGCCGGGGAGGATGTCGAAAACGCCCGCCATATCGGTGGCGCCCTGAATGTTGGAGTGCCCGCGCAACGCGTTCACGCCGCCGCCCGCGCGTCCCACGTTGCCCATCAGCAGTTGCAGAATGGCGGCCGTGCGGATGGTTTGGGTGGCCGAGCTGTGCTGCGTGAAGCCCACAGCGTAGAGGATGGTGGCAACCTTCTTCGTGTCGCCGTCTTTGCGGACGGATGTGAAGAGGTCGGCAGCCTTCAGGAACTGGTCCTTGGGAATTCCGGTGATGCGCTCCACCATCTCCGGCGTGTATCGCGAGTAGTGCCGCTTCAACAACTGGTACACCGACTGCGGATTCTCGAGCGCGAGATCGTAGGACAGGCCTCCCGGTTTGTCCGTGCCGTCGTAGCTCCACGACGCCCGGTCATAAGTTTTCGTGGCCGCGTCGAACCCCGAAAACAGCCCGTCCTCCGGGAGTTTGAACCCTTCCTTGATCACAAACGCCGCGTTCGTGTAATGGATCAAATAATCCCTGGCGATTCGGTTGTACTCGATCGCGTACCGGATCAATCCCCCCAGAAACGCGATGTCCGACCCCGCGCGGATCTGCACAAACAGGTCGGCCGTCGCCGCAGTGCGCGTAAACCGCGGATCCACCACGATCATCCTGGCGTTGCGCTGGCGCTTGGCTTCAATCGGCCACTTGAAGCCGCACGGGTGGTTTTCCGCCGGGTTCCCGCCCATGATCAGCATCATGTCGGTGTTCTTGATGTCGATCCACCCGTTGGTCATCGCCCCTCTTCCAAACGTGGCCCCCAAACTGGAGACCGTGGGGCCGTGTCAAACACGGGCCTGGTTTTCCAGGTAGCAGACCCCCAGGCTGCGCATGGTCTTGACCACCAGGTAATTGAACTCGTTGGTGTCGGTGCAGCCGCCGTTCCAGGCGATGCCTTCGCAGCGGTTCACGGTGCGGCCTTGCGCATCCTTCTCCACAAAGGTCTCGTCGCGGGTCTTCTTGACGAGATGCGCGATCTCCTCGATGGCGCTGTCCCACGAGATGTCCTCCCAGTGGTCCGCGCCCGGCCGGCGCACCTGCGGCTTGAGCAGGCGGCGCGGATTCACGATGTCCTGCTGGAGGGACGAGCCCTTGGGGCAAAGAGTGCCCCGATTGATGGGATGATCCGGATCGCCCTCCACGTGTACGACCTGCGGGGTCACGTTCTTGGCCTTGTCGCCGAGGGTGTGGATGATCACGCCGCAACTCACCGAACAGTACGGGCACGTGGACCGAGTTTCGGTGGTGCGAGAGATCTTCAGATCCCTGGATTGCGCGTAAGCGGGCTGCAAGTCGAAGCCCAGGAGAGAGGTGACCACCCCTCCCGCCCCCACCTTCAAGAAAGACCTTCGTGTTGGCGCCATCGGAAGACGTGTCCCTCCCTTTTGTGTACAGTAACACAGGCATCCCTGCCGGTGTGTGCTGTTTTTGCCAGTCGCTGCAGGCGCGGAACCGGCGCCGGCAGCGCGCCCCTGACCGTCGCGGGGCGCTCCGCGCGCACACTACGTTTCACTCGTGTTTCATTCTTGTTTCGTTCTTGTTAATTCGTGATCAATCGTCTTTGGCACCCTACTTGGCTACACCCTCAGACGAATAGAGAAGGTCTTCGATTTCATCGATTCGCCGGTCGGCGTCATGGTAACCGATATCGATCAGCTCATTTGTGTACTTCGATGTGAATAACAAATAACTCATGAGATCGGCGCACGAATTCGCATCTCTTCCCAGGCTGTTGACAAAATACTGGATCAGATAGGGCATGTCCCGTTGATGGTGCTCTGCAAGTTTCGACAAATCGACCGACGGCGTGATGAGGAGCGTTGACAATGGGCGCATCTTTTCGCATCCCTCAATACCAGACTGGCTAATCTTACCGTTGCTCAGCAACTCATTCAACCGCTCCAGGTGCTCGATGTCGGTAGCAAGGTGATCCAGGAACATCACATTAAAGAGAATTCCCATGATTTGCGCAAGCGACGGATCTTTCTCGTCAGCGGCTTCTTCCCGATGTTCGAGACTTTGACCGCGGACGCCGATTGCCAAAAGCTTCTTTGCCCCCAGTCGTATTGCCGGGCTGAGAGGTTGTTGAAGGCGCACACAGCCATCTCCAAAAAAGGCCGATCCTCGATCTGTTTGAAGCCGTACGGGCCTGAAAACCAGGGGAATGGCGGCCGATGCGCAGATATGTTCGACAGTGATCTTTGTTGCAAGGGTCACTCGCCGGCTTCTGTTCCACATGGGGTGGCCCTTCTTCCCTTGAATGAAGAGATAACTATTCCCGGAGCTATAGTTAGTCGCTGAAATAGCAAGGGCGTAGAGATGTCCGCGCTTGATATTGTCTTGGATTCGGTCGCAATGCAGATGTTTCTTGAGAAAGTGAATCAAAGGGGTTGCGTCCAACAGAGACTGGGCGTGACCGCCTTTGAGAATTCCACCAAAGGAGAGATCTACGATCCAGGTAAGAGAATTACGCGTCTGTGACAGGATATCGCAGTAAAAAACATCGGAGGGGCTCAGGCTGGCCCAAAGCCTGGCGAGAACCTGGGTCGCCGTGGCGAAGTCATCGCTACCCACGGCAAGGGCAGAACCATTGATTGCTCCCGCTGAAGCGCCTCCTATTATGGGGAAGGGATTACCGTACGTCTGAACTCGTTGGATTTCGCCAATGCGTTTAAGGACACCGGCTTGATAAGCACCACGAGCACCCCCGCCTGTCATCACAAGGCCGAGTGTGTTTTCCGTCGTCACTCTTTGAGGTTCCATGGAATCAGACCTTATTATCTTTATAATGCCTTCACGGATTATTGTACGACATCCGCTTCCTGGAGGTTGGGTATCCGATGGCCCAAACCGCGAGAGATGTCGCGGTTGGCCCTGATTAACCACTTTAGAATCAACACAAATGAGGCAGCTTGAATGGCGGTTTGGATGGCTTTCACCAGTATCAAACTGGGCTCCGTTGTGGGCAGGCTGCCAACCTGCGGCGGATTGGCAATCCGCCTTTCGCCACCACGAAAAATGCCGATTGACCCTCGCCACAGATCTCCAACCTCATTAACAATCTGCTCCACAAAGGGCTATTCTGTGCTGGCTGCTGCTTCCCGACAACGTTTGAGTATCCGGAGCAGTCGAGCATCCAGCCCTGCGAAGGTGTGGTAAATTGGAATTGCTGTTCGATTCGCGTGGGCGGCTAGCTCAGTTGGGAGAGCACGGCGTTCGCAATGCCGGGGTCGGGGGTTCGAGCCCCCCGCCGTCCACCAGCCAACCAACCCATTCCAGACCAAATACATCCAGGGCATCGGGTTCTTTAGGCCGCCTCGCTGTCGGTCTGCTCGTCCTTGCAGCCGACCGGAATCTCGCAGATCCGGCGCACTGCGTTAAGGATCGTCCGGTTGCGGGACATCGTCGGGGTGGGCGAGGAAAAAGATGGTGATCTCCTCATATGGCGCGCTGCCGATGTTAACGGCGCGATGAATGCGGTCACTCGGCTCGTCCCAATCGACCTGCCCGGATGTGACTCTGACGTGCTCTCTCGGATGCCCGCCACGGAATTCGATGGCTAGAGTATCGCCTTTGAGGATGACCGACACGCGATGGAAGGGATTCATGGTGCCACCTTGTGGCCTCACCAGGTGCGAGAAGCAATCGCCGTACTGCCGTCGTTCCTCGGTGATGAAGCGTTTCCTCGATCATCCCACTGCTCCGAGTAGCCATTCTCCTATAACGAACCAAGACTTGCAATCCCGAGTGATACCGCAGCGTTGACGCGCAACTCGCCAACTCCAGCGAGCTGAAATCGGCCCCTCAGGAGTCGGCCTGCCAGGGCGGCGCACACATCCGGCGTTACAATCGTCATGTATGCGCCGCTGGCTCTTCCTCCTGCTCGCTTCCTCTGCGATGGTCTTCGCCCAGAAGCGGCCGTTCGATGTCAACGCCATGATGGAGCTGAAACGGATCGGCGATCCGCAGATCTCTCCCGATGGCCGATGGGTGACGTTCACCGTGCAATCCGTGGACGTTGCGGCGAACAAGAAGCCGCAGCAGGTCTGGATCGTGCCGCTGGACGGCGGCCCGCCCCGCCAGCTCACGCATGACGGAGAGCGAAACCAGCGGGCGCGCTGGTCGCCCGATTCCCGGCGCATCGCCTACATCTCCGACCGCGGCGGATCGTCGCAGATCTGGCTGATGGACCCCGACGGCGGGAACGCCAGGCAGGTCACCAACTTCTCGGCCGAAGCCGACGGCGTGACGTATTCGCCCGACGGCAAGAACCTGCTGTTTACCAGCGAGGTCTATCCCGAATGCGGCGCGGACGATGCCTGCAATAAGAAAAGCCTGGACGCCGAGAAGAACAGCAAGGTGCGGGCGCGCATCTACACCGAACTGCTCTACCGCCACTGGAACGCCTGGCAAACCAGCAAACGCAGCCACCTGCTGGTCGTTCCGGTGGCCAGCGGCGTGCCTCGGGACCTCACCCCGTGGACGCGCGAGGTGCCTCCGTTCTCCCTGGGTGGGCCCGATGACTACGATATTTCCACGGACGGCAAGGAAGTCTGCTACTCCATGAATTCGGACCCGGTTCCCGCCACCAGCACGAACTCCGATCTGTACGTGGTGTCGGTGGAGGGCGGCGAGTCGCGGCGGATCACGGCCAATCCAGGCGCGGACGTGAGCCCGCGATACTCCCCCGATGGAAAGTACATCGCCTGGCGCTCCCAATTCCGCGCGGGATACGAAAGCGACCGCTTCCGCCTGATGGTGCTCGAACGGGCTACCGGCAGGGTCACCAACCTGACGGAATCGCTGGATCGCTGGGTCAACAGCTTCACCTGGTCCCGGGATTCCGCGAATCTGTTCTTCACGACGGCGGACCGCGGGCGGCAGTCGATCCAGTTGATTTCGGTAAACGGCGGTTCCGTGCGCATTGCGGCGAGCGGCGACAACGAGCTCGACGACATGCAGTTCACGCGCGATGGCAGGACCATGGTCTACACCGAGCAGACCGGCTTGTCCCCCACCGAGATTTATCGCGCTTCTTCCTCGGGCGGCACGGCGGTGGCGCTCACCCGCCTCAACGACGCGGTGTTGAATTCCTGCCAACTCACCCCCCTCGAAGAGTTCTGGGTGGACACGGCGGATGGTTCGCGGGTACAGAGCTTCGTGGTAAAGCCGTACGGATTCACGGCTACGCGCAAATATCCCGTGTTGATGCTGATTCACGGCGGGCCGCAAGGCAACTGGGGCCATAGCTGGACGTACCGGTGGAATGCGCAGGTGTTCGCGGCCGCCGGATACGTGGTGGTGATGCCCAATCCGCGCGGCTCCACGGGATACGGGCAGAAGTTCATCGATGAGATCAACCAGGATTGGGGCGGGCGCGCCTACGATGACATCATGGCGGTGACCGACCGTGTCGGGACGAGCCTGACTTATGTCGATCCCTTGCGTATGGCCGCTGCCGGCGGTTCCTACGGCGGCTACATGGTGGATTGGATTCTGGGGCATACGCAGCGGTTCAAGGCGCTGATCGCGCATTCGGGGGTTTACGATATGCCGAGCGAGTTCGGAGCCACCGAGGAGTTGTGGTTCCCGCAGTGGGAAATGGGCGGCACCCCGTGGGACAAGCCGGAGGACTATGCGAAGTGGTCTCCCAGCCATTACGTGAAGGATTTCCACACGCCCACTCTGGTGATCCACGGCGAACTGGATTTCCGCGTACCATACACGCAGGGGCTGCAGCTCTTCACGGCACTCCAACTGCAGAAGGTGCCCTCCAAGCTTCTGGTTTTCCCGGATGAAGGACATTGGGTGCTGAAGCCCCAGAACAGCCTGCTCTGGTATAAAACGTTTATCGATTGGATCGATTCCTGGGTGAAAAAGTGAAAGCCATCATCGCAGTGGTCTCGCTGGCGATCGTTCTAATGATCGCGCTGGTAGTGATGTCCAACCACACGGCAGTCAGCGTGTCTCCCGCCGTGAAGGTGGTGGGGGTGAGCACGCCGGTAGCCGTTACCGTGACGAACCCGCACGGCGTTCGGCGCGTCGCCGCCTGGCTGGAACAGAGTGGCGCGCGGTATCCGCTGTACCAAGAAAGCTTCCCTGCCACGCGGCTGTTCTGGAGCCGGCATCAACCGCCGCGCAGCGTGACCTTCGAAGCCGGCAAGGACAAAGCGCCCAACCTCAAAGAGGGCAAGGCGCGGCTGGTGGTGGAGGCTGTCTCGAACGATCTGCGGGGCAGCTCCGATTCCGCGACCTACGATCTGGACGTGGTGCTGGTCCCCCCGCGCGTCATCCCCGATGACTTGCAGCATTACATCAACCAGGGCGGGATGGAGCTGGTGACGTTCACGGCCAGCGGGTCGTGGAGCGAAGCCGGCGTGAAGGTGGGCAAGTACACGTTCCGCAGCTTCCCGCTTCCGGGCCACGGCGCGGACCAGCGCTTCGCGATGTTCGGTTACCCCTGGGACCTGCCGGCCGACGCTGTGCCGGCGGTTTATGCCCGCAACCAGGCAGGCACGGAGGCCACCGGCCGCTTCTGGTTCAAGCTGTTTCCCAAGAGGTTTCGCGTGCGCGATTTTGAGGTCAACGACGCCTTGATGGAAAAACTGGTGACCTCGGTGGACCCCACCGGCCAGTTGGCTCCGGGGCCCGATCTGCTCTCGCGATTTCTGAAGATCAACGGCGAGATGCGGCGGAAGAACAACCAGCAGATGGCCGATCTCCGGCTTAAGACCGAGGAGAAGATTCTCTGGAACGGGCCGTTCATTCACTACGGCAAGGAAGAGGCGGACTTTGCGGATGTCCGCAATTACATCTATCACGGCAAGAAGGTGGACCAGCAGGTGCACCTGGGCTTCGATCTCTCGGACGTGCAGAACGCCCCGGTGAACGCCGCGAATGACGGGCGGGTGGTGTGGGCCGCCGACCTGGGCATCTACGGGAACTGCATCGTGCTGGACCACGGCTATGCGCTGCAGTCCATCTATGGGCACCTGCGGCAGATCGACGTCAAGGTCGGGGAGATGGTGAAAAAGGGCCAGAAGATGGGGATCGCGGGCCAGACGGGATTGGCGGGCGGCGTTCACGTGCATTTCAGCATGCAGATCGACGGCGTGCAGACCAATCCGCTCGAATGGTGGGACGAGCACTGGATCAGGGACCGCGTCATGAGCAAGCTGGATCCGGGAAGCGTGAGCGCGCACGCTTCGGCGAGCAGTGAGCCTGCGCCGCACGCCAGGAGAAAAAAACGGTAGGGCATGCTCCAGCTTGCCCTGGAAGCACGTCAGCCGCCTACAAGCCGGTGTCGCGAAAGACGATCGTCTGTTCCACCGCTACTGAAAAGTGACCGTGGCCACACGGTACCAGTGCTGCCCGCTGGCATCGTCGATTCCAGAGAACTCCAGATACTGGGTGCCGGCGGGGGTCTTGCCGGAGCCCTGAAGCGGGGCTTCGATAGCGCCCTTCGCGGCAATACGATCGGTTCCGAACCAGCTCTTGATGTTCGAAGAGTAGTCGGTTCCGTTGATCTTGATGGCGGTGACTTGCGTGGCCGCGCCGGCTGTCTCGGCAAGCCGGATTTTGAAGCTCCACTGGCCGTCGGTTTGTGGAACCTGAGCCGGCGTGATGGATGCCACCACGTTGGACTGGTCAGCCGTGACGGTGGCCTTTACGTTGATGAACTGCGGCGCCGCCGTACCCGACAGAATCGTGACGCTGCTGGAATACTGTCCGGGTTGATCGAACTGTGACGCATCCACCGTGACGCCCACCTGGGCGGGCGCGTTCGCCGAAAGAGTGCCCGTCACGGTGGGAACCTGGAGCCAGGACGCATCGGCTCGCAGCTTGTACGTGATCTGTCCGGCCGATTGGGTGCTCAGCCGCACGGTCTGGCCCGCCGGCGCGGCGTGGTTCGAAACCGTGAACTGCAGGCCTGATTTGTCGGGCGTCACGGTGGCGGCGGGCAGATTCTCCAGGTAGTCCTTCAGGTACTGATAGGCGTTGGAGAACCGTCCATAACCGTCCACGCTTGGGTTGATCTGGCAGGCGGAGAGATCTGGTGAATAGGGGCCGTACGTCAGTGTGCCCACAATCACGCCCGGGCTCGAAAACAGCGGCGAGCCGGAGGAGCCGGGCTCCGTACGGCCCTTGTCCCACAGGATCTGGAAGTACTTGTCGCCGGGAGCCGTGGAGTCTTCCACCAGTGCCGTCTGGTCGCTCACGCGCTCACCGAAGGAGATGCGCTTCCACGAACCCACGGGATGATGAAGCCCCACAAGATCGGTGGTGACAGGCGGATCGCCAACATCCCATCCCGAAAACGTTACGCCCTTGGGGATGTCCTGAAGCAGCACCAGGCTGTAGTCGCCCTGTTCGATGCTGCCGGAGTCCATCAGATGGCCGCCCAGCGTCGATTTTGTGCTGCTATCGCGGCTGGCCGGAGGAGTCCCGCCGCACGACGCGGTCTGATAGGTCCAAAAAACCTCCAGGCTGCGGGCGGCAGCTTCGCTGTGAATGCAATGGCCGGCGGTCAGGAGGTAGGGCTTGAAACTGTTGTCGCGGGTGCCGATCAACGAGCCGGAGCACAGCATTTCCACGCCGCCCTCTTCAAACATGAGCTGTGCCACCATGCTGATGGCGCTCTTCCAGTCGGGGTAGCAGTTGGGGTCGAGGTGACAGAAGTCGGCGGGATCGGGGAGAACGGTTGGCGCCGCCAGGATAACCGCGGCGCTCGGTAGCGAGGAACCGGCATTCGGCGCAGGCCGGGCAGCCAGCCCGCCCCGCAGCGGGGCCCTTGCCTGATGCGCAATGGTGCGGATTTCGAATGGCGGCACAAGTTCGCGCGGTGCATCCGGGTCCGGCTGGTACTCGATCGTGATGGAATCGGAAGCCACCGAGGCGCTCCAGAAATTGCCGTCATCGTAGAGGCCGCGGCCGGTATAGGGTCCCGCAATGTGGCTGCCGTCGTGAAGCCAGACTTGACCATTTCCGGCGGAGAAATTTCGGAACTCCACCCGCAGCCCGGTAGAGCCCGGGGAACCGATCGCCATGC
>JAIQFL010000420.1 GCA_020073365.1 Terriglobia bacterium
GAGAGGGGCCGGCGGACCGAGGTCACCGGCCAGGAGTCGGGGGCTGCGGTTTGGGGCTCGGCAGCCGCGGGCCGGATCTCGGGGGACACGGGACGGCCGACGGGTTCGGTAGCCGCGGACCGGGTCTCGGGGGACACGGGACGGCGGACGGGCTCGGCCAGATCGGTGGGGCTCAGTCCCAATCCCAGAATGGAGGCGGAGCGCATCTGGAGGGGGTTCACTCGACGGACCGGTTCGACGCGCGAAGGCGCCAGGGGAAGCGCCGGAGGAGGCGCTGCGGGCCTGGGTGGTTCGGGCCGCGCCGGCGCAGTCTGCAGCGGGAGGCTGGCGGATTTGTTCGTATTGAGAGCGGCGAGCACGCGGCCAGCGATCTCGTCCACCATGGTATCCATGGCGGCATCCAGTGCCACGGTCACTGCCGCGCGCACCTGTTCGGCATCCACCACCGCGACAAAGGGAGCAATCTTACCAACTTCCTGCCCCCCTGGCCCGTGGCCTTTCGGCCCGGACACCTGATTGGATGCTTCGGCCCGCGCCGCGACGGCGGCGGCGGCCAGCGGCTTGACCGCGGCCAAAAGCGCGCTCGCTTCAAAAGGCTTCTTCAAGGTGCCATCGGCTTCCACGCGCTGGACCTGCGCTTCATCCAGGGGTTCAAGAACGCCGGCGGTGAGAATCACGCGCACGTGCCGGTGGCGCGGGCTCATCTTGAGGTATTGGCAGATCTCAAAACCGGTGCGGCCGGGCATCACCGTGTCGGCCAGCACCACATCGGGATCGACGTCGTCCAGGCGGATCAACGCGGAATCGGAGTTGCTCACGGTGACCACCTCATATCCCTCATCGCTGAGGATGCGCTCGCCCATGCGCTGGGCGTGCGGGCTGTCGTCCACGAGCAGGATCCGGCTCATTTGGTCGGGGACTTGGCCGTCTCCGACGCGGCCGGCAAGGGCTTGAGCCGTTCAATCGTCTTCTTCGGCAGACCCGTTTTGATCAGATCCTGAACCGACAGGAACGGCCGCATAGCCACGATCCGCTTGGCCATCATTTTGTTGATGCCGGGCAGCTTCGTCAAATCGCCTTCGGATGCGGAATTGAGGTCCACTCCGGTGCGGGTGATGGCGATGGGTTGGGTCGGTTGGGCGGGTGCGGTCGTCGGAGCAACGCCGCCCGCCGCAGCGCTGCCCTGCGCCGCAACACCGCGCGCGTCGGGGTTGTTGTTGAGCGCGCTGGGGTCGGCGGCGATGGCGGCTGTCACGTCGGAAGTGCCTTGGTTGCCCGCGGCGATGGCCGGAACGCTGGCGGGGATGCTGGGACGAAAGCCGGTCATCTGCGGGCTCCCCGATTTGGCGGCCGCGGTCATGTCGGGGTGTTGGGCGAACGGCCCCCAGGCGCGCCCCAGAAGGCTGCGCTTGGAGCGGTTCTCCTGTTCGTACTTCATGCGGCTATAAGCCACCGGATCGGCCTCCGGCACGGGGCGCTTCATGGCCTCTAGTTTTGCGGTGGCCTCCGCCACATGCGCGCTGAGCGGGTAGTCCCTGACGATGCGCGTATACGCATCGGCCTGTTGGTTCTCAAACTTGTCGCCCAGGCGCTGATAGGAGTCCGCCAGTTCCCAGAGCGATTCATCCGCCTGGCTGAACAGCGGGAACTGGTTGGCCACGCCCTGCAGCCGATTGGCGGCGGCGGGCATACTTCCCTTGTGGTGATAGAAAATGCCGACTCTGAATTCCTTATCCGCCAGCACTTCCTGAATGTTGCGCAGTTTCTGCTGGGCTTCGGGCGCGAACTTGCTGTTAGGGAACTGCATCACCAGTTGTTTGCATTCTTCTTCGGCGCGCAGCGCGTGGACGGGATCGCGGTCGGCCTTTTCCATCTGGTTGTACTGCATGTTGCAGATCTTCTGCTGCGCCTCGGCGGCCTCTTCCATGGCGGGGTAGAACAGGATGAAGTCCTTGTACTCCGCCTCGGCTTGCGCAAAACCATGGGCGCCGCCCTCCTGATACCAGCTATCGGCAATCGCGAGCTTCGATTTGGCCATGTACTCGCTGGTGTCGTAGGTGTTCATGAGGGTCTGCAGCGTAAGCCGCGCGCGCTCGAAGCGGCTATGCTCGATATCGTCGATAGCTTTATCGAATAGAACCTTATCGGGCTGCTGTGTGTCCTTGGTAATCGGGTTGGCGTACTTCTTCCTGCGGATACCGCACGAGGTCAGCAGGATCGCGAGCGCCAGAAGCACCGCGGCGTAACGAATGGCGTTTCGAAGCATAATCAATCTGATTGGCAGGCCGAGGGCCTGCCCCACCTTATCAATCCGATTGGCAGGCCGAGGGCCCCGATTGTGGGCCGTTCCGGCTGCCCCATGTTTACACTCTCATCGCGGTGGCATTGGCCGCGATCTGGATCATTTCCCGGACCGTCGCTTGGGGGTCGGAACTGTGAAACACGGCCGACCCTGTGACGATCCAATCACACCCCGCCCGCACCACTTCCGCCAGATTCTCCCGGTGCACGCCGCCATCGATTTCAATCGGCAGCGCTAAATGCCTCTCCCGGCGTATGCGATCGAGCTTTCGGGCCTTCTCCAGCACGTACGGAATCAACTGCTGTCCACCGAAACCCGGGTTCACGCTCATCAACAGCACGTAGTCCGCCACTTCCAGAACATCTTCCAGCACGGCCACCGGGGTTGCCGGATTCAGGACGATCCCGGCCATCGCTCCGGCGTGGCGGATCAGCCCTAAAGTCGCGTCGAGGTGGCGGCAGGCCTCGTAGTGAACGGACACCGAATTGGCCCCGGCTTCGACAAAAGCGGCAGCATACCGGTCGGGGTTCTCGATCATCAGATGAACATCCAAATGCAGCTTGGTCGCTTTGCGAACGGACCCCACAACCGGCGGCCCGATGGTCAGGTTAGGGACGAAATGGCCGTCCATGACGTCCAGATGAAGGATCCTGGCTCCGGCCCGTTCGACACGGGAAATCTCCTCTGCCAGGTGGGCAAAGTCCGCCGACAGGATTGAGGGAACGATTTCAATCATTTGTGGGCTTCCCCAATTTTATCACAGCGGGACTGCGGGAAATCTACCGGTTTCACGGGCAGATAGAGAACCTCGTGCACGGCCTTTCGGGAGAAATGAACGCAGCAGGCCAACGCGCCACGGCTCAAATCAATTCCGCGACCCCCCAATTGGGTACCCCTGCCATACATATTCCAGAGCCTCGGGGAGGGTCTGTTGTTTCACGGCGCGGTCGGTGTGCCCGGCGTTACGCGAAAATATAAACTGATAGTGATAGCCCTTGTCGGCCAGCACTTTGGCCATGTTCTCATTGGCAACGACCCAGTCGTGCATGTTGTCGCGCATGACATTCGCGTTGAGATTGTCGCGGTCGCCGACCTCCATCCAGATGCGAAGCGGCTTGGCCGGGCTGTTGGGGATGAGGTGTTCATGGAACTCCCATGCGCCGTGGGGGGTCTGGGGGTTCGACGGCCACTGCTGGTTCACATAGGTGCCTGAGTAGGTGAGAACGCGGTGGTATAGCTCCGGGTGATACCACGCCATGATCAAGGCGCACGAGCCGCCGGAACTGCCGCCCATCGTCGCCCGGCCCTCGGGATCTTTGGTCAGTTTCACGTTGTATTGCTTCTCCACGAGAGGCAGCACTTCTTTCTCGACGAACTCCGCGTAGAGGCCTGACATGGTGTCGTATTCCAGGCCGCGTTCGCTTCCCTGGGCGTCGCCGCTGCCGTTGCCTATGGAGATGGCAATCATCACCGGCACCCGGTGCTGGGCGATCAGATTGTCCAGGGCCGTGAACAGTGCCCGATCAGGTCCGTCCGCCCCGACGATGAACGGCGCGGCCGTGCCGGGGACGTATTGTTTGGGCACATACACAGCCACTCGGCGAGTGTAGGGAGCGGGGTGGGTGGTGGTGACGATCATCTTGGCCGGATCGGTGGGGTCCGCCTTGCCAAAGGTGCCGGCCTCGCGCGCGATGCCGGGATAGATCTTGCTTTCGGCCGATTCCATCGTGAAATTGAAAACCTCTCCTTGCGGTACGCCTTCCTGCGCGGTCATCTCCGGTGCGGGGTTGTGGGTGGGGCCGAGGATGAAGTTTCCGTCGGCCTTCGCCGGAGCGTTGGCGCCGTCAGGTAATTCTTTCGCCGTGACATAACCGGGAGTGTTCGGGTCGCGCGTCGGCGGCGTCGGGCGCGCTGGGCGTGCAGCCGTGGCCGGAGCTTGGGCCATTGCCGGATCTAAGCTGGTCATCAGGCTGATCAAAAACGCGATGCTTAGAAGACGGAACATCAGAGACTCCTTGTCTGAGTGATGCCAATTCCCGCCGCAACGGAGACACGTCCGTCTTGTTTTGTGCCTGGTTAGACGGTAGCGAGTCGCCATCAAACGAATTGGGAAAATCTCATCATCGATCTTAACTCAACAGCTTATAGGGCCTATAGCCGTTCCACATGGACGAAATGTGGTCCGTCGAGGTGTCAGGCGCCGGCGCCACGAATCACCGCGGCGAAGAAGCCGTCGCCGGGATCGCGTCCCGGAATGCGGTGTATGGTCTCGACGATCAGTTCCTGGGGAACGGTCGAGACCACTGCTTCGTTCTCCTCCGGTTCGAGCGAGCAGGTGGAGTAGACCAGCAGGCCACCGGGAGCTAGTGCCGCGCGCGCACTGGCCAGGAGCGCGGCCTGGCGGCGCGGCAGATCGTCCAGATCGGCAGGGGTGAGCCGCCACTTGATTTCCGGATTGCGCCCGAGCGTGCCGGTGCCGGAACAGGGAACGTCCACCAGAATGCGGTCAAAGGGGCGGGCAAAGGGCAGCGGCCGCGTGCCGTCCAGAACCACGAGGTGGGACGCGAGGCCTTTCATCTGCGCGATGCGGTGGTAGTGGAGGTCGCAGGCCACGGCAAGTACACCGGACTCCAGCGCCTGCACGGTCTTGTTGCCCGGGGCCGCACACAGATCGAGGAAGGACTGTCCGGGAGCCAGATGGAGCAGGGGCACGATGGATTGCGACCCGATATCCTGGATGCGGAGCGCGTGGGGCAGGTCACCGACCTGCCCCAGGTTTCCGGTCGGCATGCGGCGGGGTACACGAAAATAGGTTTCGGGTTGCTTCAGCGCCGCGCGGGCGATACCGGCAGCCGTCTCCTCCCCATAGCGCTGTTCCCAGCGGGCCAGCAGCCATTCCGGGCAAGAAAGCTCCACCTCCCGGCTGGGCCAGGCGATGGGGTCGCGCTCCACCTGCCGCAGCACGGCGTTCACGAAGCCCGCGGCGGAGCGCTTGTGCGCGCGCTTGACCAGTTCGACTGCATCGGTGACGGCCGCATGGGCGGGGATGCGCTCCAGGTAGCGGAGCTGGTAGATGCCCATACGCAACGCGGTACGCACTTCCGGATCGAGCTTCTGGCGGCGGCCGGAATAGTGCTCGACCAGGTAATCCAGTTGCGCGCGGTAACGCAGCACGCCGAATACGATTTCAGCGGCGAGCCCGGCATCGCGGGAGCCAAGCGCGGCGGTCTGGAGGAGCAGCAGGTCGGAAGCATAGCCGCCCTTTTCGACCTTGCGCAGGATGTCGAAGGCGGCGAGACGGGCGGGTGCGATGGGCACGGATATTCACGAGTCTAGCGGAAATATCGTAAGCCACAGGCGGGTGCGCCGGTGGCAGCGAAGAGACACAAGAATGTCGGCATGAATGCCGACATGGCAGCCTGAAAGGCCGCTCCACGGTGAGCCGCTATAATCAAACCAGTGGAACTCGAAAAAGCACTGCTCCGGAAGGTGGGCGAGGCGGTACACCGCTTCAAGATGATCCGCGACGGCGACCGGGTGGCGGTGGCGCTCTCCGGGGGCAAGGACTCGGCCACCCTGCTCGAAGCGCTGCTGCTGCTCCAGAAACGCGCGCCGGTCGACTTTTCCGTGTGCGCTTTCACCGTGGAGCAGGGCAAGTTCCTGCGGCCCATCGAACCGCTGGGCGAGTATCTCAAACGGCGCGGGATTGCCTGGACCTATTTCCGCGACGCCCCCTCACTGCGGCTCCTGAAGGATCAGCCGGAACACGGCTGCGACCTCTGCAGCCGTTACCGGCGCCGCGCCGTCTACGAGATCGCGCGCGGCTTGAATGCCAACGTGATCGCGTTCGGCCACACGGCCGACGATTTCTGCGAAGCCCTCCTGCGCAACACCATGTTCACCGGCAAGCTGAGCTCCCTGCCCCCGGTGACGCATTCGCGCGATCGCGAATACCGCCTCATCCGCCCGCTGGTGTTCGTCACCGAGGATATTACGCGCGCCTACGCCGAGGCCCTCGGGGTGCCGGTGGTACCCTGCGGATGCTCCCAGCGGACTGGTACCGTGCGGCGCTCCCTGCGGGACATCTTTGCGGAGTTGGAAACCGAATACCCGCATCTCAAGGAAAACATGCTCTCCGCCATGGGCAACGTGGATACCGGGCGCCTGCTGGATACGCGCTTTCTCCAGCTTGAGACCGCGCCTCCCGAAGAACTCTTCCCCATAGTTGCAGAATCGTAACAAACAGGCTGCAGACCGATTACAATGAGGGTCTCACATCCACCCTCTTTATGAGACTGCTACCACGCGAGGAGAAGTTTTACCACCTGTTCCTCAAACAGGTGGAGATTATTGCGGAGGCCTCACGGCTGCTGCTGGACGGCGTCCGCACGGGAAACGCGCGCATGGCTGGAGCCGCCACCGAAATCAGCGTTCTGGAGCACTGCGGCGACGAGGTGATCCACGAAGTCTTCACCCGCCTGAACCAGACCTTCATCACGCCCATTGACCCGGAGGACATCCACAGCATCTCGGCGGCGCTGGATAACGTGCTGGACGGGATCGAAGACACTTCGCACCGCCTGGTTTCCTACCGGATCAACCCGATCCCTTCCATCATGGTGACGCTGGCGGAGATTGTCGCGGGCTGTGCCAAGTCGCTCAAGAGCGCGTTCGAAGAGTTGGAGAAGGACGGGCCGATCATGGAGCACTGCATCGAGATCAACCGGCTCGAAAACGAAGCCGACCGGATCGGGCGCAGCGCGGTGGCCGACCTATTCGACAAGGAGAAGGACTCGATCACGCTGATCAAGCTCAAAGAGGTGTACGAGTTCTTCGAGGCCACCGTCGATTGCTGCGAAGACGTGGCCGACGTGTTGCAGAATGTCGTTGTCAAGAACAGCTAACCGATGTCCACTTTCTCGTTGGCTGTACTGATCATTGCGATCGCCCTGCTCTTCGACTTCATCAACGGTTTTCACGACGCGGCCAATTCCATCGCGACCATCGTGGCCACCCGCGTTCTGACACCGTTTCAGGCGGTGCTGTGGGCGGCCTTCTTCAATTTCGTCGCGGCCTTTCTCTTTGGCACGGCGGTGGCCTCCACCGTGGGAAAAGGTTTCGTGGACGTGAGCCTGGTGACCCCCTACGTGATCCTGGCGGGCGTGGCTGGGGCCATCATCTGGGATCTGATCACGTGGTGGCTGGGTCTGCCGACCAGTTCCTCCCACGCCCTGATCGGCGGATACGCAGGCGCCGCGATGGCGCACGTGGGGCTGACCAGGGGCCTTAGCTACAGCCTGGAAGGATTGATTTGGGGCCAATGGCCTAAAACCGTGCTGTTTATTTTCGCCGCTCCCATGATTGGGCTGATCTCGGCCTACGTGCTGATGGTGGTGGTGTACTGGCTGTTCCGCAACTCCAGCCCATCGAGGATGGACGTCTACTTCCGCAAACTGCAATTGCTCTCGGCGGCGGCGTTCAGTCTTTCGCACGGTTCCAACGACGCGCAGAAGACCATGGGGATCATCACGGCCGTGCTGGTTGCCTCCGGCTTTCAGAAAACATTCCACGTGCACGTCTGGGTGATTCTGGCGGCGCACGCGGCCATCGCGCTGGGCACGTTGAGCGGCGGATGGCGGATTGTCCACACCATGGGGGGGCGGCTGACGCGTCTCAAGCCCCGCAGCGGATTCTGCGCGGAGACCGGCGCGGCCATTGCCGTGTTGGCAGCCACTCACATGGGACTGCCGGTGTCCACCACGCACGCGATCGCCGGGGCCATCACTGGAGTGGGCAGCATCCAGCGCATGAAGGCCGTGCGCTGGGGCCTAGCGACTACCATCGTGTGGGCCTGGGTGCTGACGATTCCCGCCTCGGCCGCCATCGCCTGGCTCTCCTTCTCGCTGCTGCATCTGCTGGTGGGGGCGTAGGGCGGGCTACCTGCCCACCTGCTCCATGACCCACTCGGTGGGCAACGCCGTAAGGCCGCTGGAGACGGGGGCGCGCCGTTCCAGCACCGCGCTGACAAAATCCTCGATCGCGGGATAGTGAATGTTGGGGTGAGCGGGAATCATCTCGGTGGCTTGGGGATGGACGAGTTGCGGCTCGTTGAGCGGCGTCAGGTCGATCTCGCCTTCGGTGCCGCGGATGCGGAACTCGTCGCGCGGCACGCGGGAGTGCCAGCGCACGTCCACCACACCGCGGACGCCGTTTTCGTATTCGATGAGGACTGTGGCGTTGTCTTCCACCGGAACGGGCTGAACCAGCGTGGAGAGTTGTCCGGCCACGCGCGCAGGCTTGCCGAACAGGTAATTGAGCAGGTCAATGCGGTGCGACGCGATATCGCGGAGGGGTCCACCGCCGGACTTTTTCGGATCGATGACCCAGCCGCGGAAACCGTCCTCGGCGGAAAACCAGCCGTGACTCGTGGCTTCGGCGAACACCGGCCGCCCGATGGCGCCGGCTTCGATCAATTGCCGGGCGCGCGCCACCTTGGGATAGCGGCGCCGGTAGTAAGCGATCCCCAGCGTAAGGCCGGTCTCCCCGGCGGCCTGCTGCATGGATATGGCTTCGGCATAGTCCAGCGCCATGGGCTTTTCGCAGAGCACGTGTTTGCCAGCGCGCATTGCGGCGATGGTTTGAGGCGCGTGGAGGAAGACCGGCGTCGCGACGTACACGGCATCGGCCGGGCATTCCGCCAGAGCGCGGGAGAAATCGGTCCAGGCGGGCACGCCGTACGGCGCCGCTTTGGCCGGATCGCGTGTGACGATGCCGGCGAGCGCGCTACGCGGTTCGACGAGGATGGCGGGGAGAACACGCTTGGTGGAGATGTCACCGATGCCGGCCACCAGCCAGCGGAGCGTTTCAGGTGTTACGGGCCTTTGGGACAAACTCCATCGTACCGAAGATGCGCGCCGCGGGCAGCCAATGGTAGCCTTTGGGAAGGACTCGTCAGAAAAATTCATGGGTTTGTTCAGGCTCGGGTAGTTTTGCAAGTGAGTGATAGAGGGCCAGTTCGAGGACTCGATAGGTGCGGAAGCCGTAGGATTTTCTCATGGTAACTTTGGCTTTGTTGTTAAGACCTTCAACCACGCCGCTGGAGAACAGTTTTTGGGCTCGAAAATAATTGAGGATCAGTTCGCGGTGCTGACGT
>JAIQFL010000421.1 GCA_020073365.1 Terriglobia bacterium
AACTACCCCGGGCTCGCTGCGCCAATAGATGCTGTCCGCTACCAGGGCGCGGTCGTGGCTTCCGAGCTGGGCACGCATTCCGTCATCAGGCTGACTCCGGCCGGCAGAACCACCCTCACCGATGCGTTGTTTGTGCCCTCGGGCCTGGCTGCCTCGGGAGGAGACCTGTGGGCCGCCGATTGGGCCAGCGGGATGGTCTGGCAGATCATGTCCCGAGGCGCGCCGGTGATGATCCCGGCCGCTAAAGGCCTCGCCGGCCCCGAAGGGCTGGCGGTGGACCTCGACGGCAGCCTGCTGGTGGTGGAGTCCGGCGCGGGCCGACTCTCCCGCATCGACGCCAAGACCGGCGACGTTACGGTACTGGCCGAGAACCTCGAACTTGGCGCCCCCGGTGTTCCGGACATGCCGCCCACCTGGGCGTTCAACGGCGTGGCGGTGGGCCCCTCCGGAGCGATCTACGTGACCGGCGACAAGGCCAACGTGCTCTATCGCATTCGCGGCACGAATTGAGCCGGCTGCCAAGCGAATCCGGAGTTCCACCCCTTTTTTACCGGGGGACTATAATGTTCCTGAATGGAACCGCCACAGCCCGCTATGCTGGATGCCTGCGCCGGTTTCCGGCTCGGCGAGTGGCTGGTCGAGCCCCGCCTGGGCCGAATATCCGGCGCAGGGGGCGCCGTCCACGTGCGTCCCCTGCTGATGGACCTGCTGGTGCTGCTCGCGCGCAACCGCGGCCGCCCGGTCTCCAAGGAGGAGATCCGCGCGGCCATCTGGGGCAGGCAGTTCCTGGCCGCATCGGCCCTCACCCGCCTCATCGCCGAACTGCGCAGCGTCCTGGGCGACGATGTCGAGAGTCCGCGGTTCATCGAAACCGTTCCCAAGCGCGGCTATCGGCTGGTCCCGCCCGTCTCGCCGGATGGCCCCGGCGCCGGCGAGCCTGCCCGGCGGCTCTCCATCGCCGTGTTGCCCTTCGCCGACATGACGCGCGAACGGGACCAGGAGTATCTCTGCGACGGTCTGGCGGAGGAGTTGACCAACTCCCTCACGTGCCTGGGGCGGCTGCGCGTTATCGCCCGCACGTCCGCTTTTGCGTTCAAAGGCAGGGCCGTGGATATCCGTGAAATCGGCCGAGCCCTGGGCGTCGATACCATCGTGGAAGGCGGCATCCAGCGTGCCGCCGACCGCCTGCGCGTGACGGTGCAGTTGATCGATGCCGCCACTGGTGGCCATCTGTGGTCGGACCACTTTGACCGCTGCGCGGGCGATATCTTTGCCATTGAAGACGAAATCGCCCAGGCCGTGGTACGGGGGCTGAAGATGAACCTGTTGGGCGAGGGGGAGGGCCGGATCTCCAGGAAGCACAGTCGCAACCCCGGGGCACACGACCTGTACCTCTGGGGCCGGTTCCTCTGGGGCAAGCGCACCCCCGGCGCCGTGGCCCAAGCCATCCAGTCTCTGGAGCAGGCGGTGGATATGGACGCGGAATACGCCCTGGCATGGGCCGCCCTGAGCGAGTGCTACTGCACCTGCGCCTTCCTCGGCTTCCTGGCACCGCAGGATGCGTACCCCAAAGCTCAGAGGGCCGCACGAAGAGCCCTGGACCTCGACCCCAGCCTGCCCGAGGCGCATGCCGTCCTGGCGTTTGCCGCCGCCACCTACGACTGGGAATGGCTCGAAGCCGAGCGAGGCTTCCTGCGCGCCGAAGCCGCCGGTCCCAGCTACGCACAAGCGCGTGTCTGGCACTCGCAGGTGCTGGCATTCGTGGGCCGCTTCGAGGAGGCCATCGCACAGATCGAGCGCGCCTGGGACCTCGACCCGCTTTCGCCGCTGGTGCAGGCCACCGTTGCGAGCATCCTCATCCTGGCGCGCCGCTATGAAGAGGCCATCGAGAGATGCCGCAAGACGCTCGAGATGGATCCCGACTTCGTCCTCGCCCACTTCCATCTCGGGCGGGCCTCGATGTGCGCGGGCCGGCCCGCGGACGCCCTGCCGGCTTTCGAGAAAGCGGCCCCCGGCTTCCCAATAGCGATGGGCTTGCTCGGGGGCGCTTGGGCAATCGTAGGGCGCCGCGACAAGGCGGAGGAGATCCTGCGCCGGCTCGAGAGTCTCTCGCACCAGCGGTATGTCGGCGCTCTGCCGTTTGTGGTGCTGTACGCAGGTCCCGGCGACGAGGAAGCGAGGCTGGCCTATCTGACAAAGGTCTTCGACGATCATGAAGGGCTTGCCGCCATTTTCAACGTGGACCCCAGCGTGGACTCCCTCCGGCCCGACCCCAGGTTTCAGGCGCTGCTGGCTCGCCTCCGGATTCCGCGGGGAACGTGAGCCCAAAAGCCGCGGTCCCCGCGCCCTCACCCGTCCTCCGCCTTACCCCCAAAAGCGCGGGCGGGAGAGTTTTTCCGACCGCGATCGTGCACATCCTTCGCCAGCTCGTGGATCGTGTCCTCGTCGTATTCAATGTATTCTCCGCGGTCGATCTCGGCTTCGGCGGCATCAATGCGGTTGCGGATTTCGTCCAGATGGGCATCATCCTCTTGTTCTTCGTCGATCAGGCGCTCGACAGCTTCACCTACAAAATCGTCCGCCGTGTCGTATTCACCGCGCGCGACCTTCTGCTGAACGATCTTCTCCAATTCTGGCTTCAGGGTGATGTTCATTGACGGATCTCCTCTTTGATACAACCAGTCCCGATTCTCCACCGGATCGGAGGGTTTTCACGATCCCGGCCTGGTGGATTTTTCCCGGGCGCTCTACTTCTCAAACACCAGCCCCGCCGACGGCAAGACCGGGAACATCGTATCCAGCGTCAGGAACGATTGAAACGTCTTGCTGTTGTACCCGTCGAAGCTATCGAAGATGTAGTTCGTCCGGTTGGTCAGGTTGATCACCTCACCATACAGAGTCAGTTTCCACTTGTCGTGGGTCCACGATTTGTTCACGCGAAAGTCGGTACGCGAGTACGGCTCCATGCGCAGTTGATTGCGGACGTTGGTCAAATAGTACAGCGAGCCGTTCTTCTGCAGGTACCCGGGAATGGGGAATCCGCTGCCGTAGCTCCAGCGAAGGCTCAGATTGACCGTGGGCTTGAGCCGGTAGCCGCCGTACAGATTGACGGTGTGGCGCTGGTCGAATTCCGAGGGGAAACGGTTGCCCGATCCGGCCGGTTCCCCGCCATCGCGCATGCCGGTGTGCCCGTAGGCGTACGAGATCCAGCCGGTGGCCCGGTTGGCGCTGGAGCGCTGCACGAACAGCTCCGCGCCGCGCGAGTAGCCGCGCAGTGAATTGCGATACGCAGGGTTGGGCGGCGGGACGAAGAGCTTGCCGTTGAGGATGCGCGGGTCGTAGAGCGGCTGAAACGGCAGATCGCGATCGGCGCGATCGTAGAATTCGGCGCGGATGCGCGTGCGGTCGCCGAGCCGCTGTTCCACGGCCACAACCGCATGGTTCGACTGCATGGGCAGCAGCCCGCGGCCGCCCAGCGGAGAGGTGAGCAGCGAGATCTCGGGGTATTGCACATACTGCCCCCAACCGAGCTGGATGCGGGTGGCCGGCGTCAGCAGGAAGACCGCGGAAGCCTGCGGCGAAACAGCCGCCACGCCATCGATGGATTGGTGGTCCCAGCGCACGCCGGCGGCGAGGTGAACCCGTCCGGCCCAGGCCGTCCAGGCTTGCTGTGCGAACCCGCCGGCGCGCGTGGCCGTACCGTCGAAATGATCGAGCAGGCGGGGCGCGGCGGCCCCCGTCTGATACTGGATGGCGAAGCCTTGGTCGCGGAGTTGCCGCACCGAAACACCCGCCTCCAGGGGGTTGCGCGCGTTCCACATCCAGGTGGCCGTGGTGTTCCCCACCCACTCGCCGTAATAGCCGGCGCCCAGCGGGAGATTGGTGGGGTTGTTGTTATCGAACTTCTCCCGCATCCAGGCGGCGTGAGTCGCAATCAGCAGTTTCGAAGTGGGCGTGTAGCGCCAGGGCCATGGTGTAGTGGTAACCCGCTGTCACCAGCGAATTGATCCCCAGCTTCGAGATGTTGGTGTGGCGGTCCAGACTGGAAAAGCTTTCCAGGATGTAGAGGGTGATGTTGTTCTTGGGCGTCAGGTCGTAGTTTAGCCGGCTCTGTGCGTCTTCGAAGCCGAAGATGAAAGTAGTGTCGGGGAAAGTGCGCTCGAAGATATACTGCAAATAACTCTTGCGCACGCCGGCCAGCCAGGAGCCGCGCTTCTTCCTGCCCAGCGGCCCTTCCGCCATGACGCCCGCGTTGGAGGCGCTGGCGGCCACACGAAAAGACGTCCCGGTGCGGCTGCCGTCGCGGGTATGGACGTCCAGCACACCGGCGCTGCGATCTTCAAAACGTTCGGGGAAAGCGCCCTCGTGCAGTTCCATCTCTTCCACCATGTCGCCGTTGAAGGCGGTGGCGGAGCCCTGAACGTTCTGGCCCTGGAGCATGTGGAAGGGCGCGTGGAGCAGGACGTTGTCCAGGTACAGGCCGATGCGGCTGTAGTCGGCGCCGCGCAGGGAGAAGCGCGCGTCGAAATCGTTATTGGAACTGACGCCGGGAAGGCTTTGCACGGCGCGCAGCGGGTCGTCGGCGAGCACGCTGGCGAGGTTCTTGGCGTCGTTGCCGGCGAGCACCAGCGTGGCCGGGCTGTCCTGGCGCGCAGTTTCGAAGGGGCCGGCCCGCGCCTCCACGGTATCGGTCTGGCGGAACATATCGGGGCTGAGCACCACATCGAATTCCCTGGTTTCGCCGTCGTTCACGTGGAATGGCCGCTTCACCAGGTGGTAGCCGACGGTGGAGACGTTGAGCGTGTAGTCGCCCGGAGCCACGGTGGGGATGCTGAAATGCCCGGTGGCATCGGTGGTCACGCGGTAGGCGCCGCCCACCAGTTGGATCACGACGTTGGAGAGACCTTCTCCGCCGCGCGCATCGACAACGGAGCCGCGGACGGTGGCGGGATTCTGCGCCAGAGCGGGCAAGAGCGCCCACAGGACCATCAGCGCGATTCGCACTGGGACGATGATAGCAGCCGGACAAACCTACTGGTTGACGGCACGGGGTTGGCCGGCAGTGCGTGAACGCCAGGACCCGCGATCCATGCGGGCTCGCGCGCACTTTGAGTTTGACCATGCTGCCGGCCCCGGTGGGACTACCGCCAATAGCCGCGGTGGAACCGCCAGTCGCGGCCTTCCTGACGCCACTCGTGGCTTACCCATACGGCACCGGGGCGGGGAGGACGCACCCAGCGGCCTTCGGCCCACGCCCAGTTGTTCCCCCGCCAGTCCCAGTATCCGTGGGTCCATACGTAACCCGGACCGGGAGCCACACCCACCACCGCATACCTCGGCGCGGGTGGGCCATAGCGCACATAGTAGGCGCCCCCGCCCGCGGCGCAGCCGCTTGCGATCGTGCCGAATATGACCAAAACACCAACCAGGACCTTCCGTTTCATTTCCTCAGTACCTCCTATCGGTAGGAACGCCGGCCGGCATGGCGTGGTTGCGGGTCCTGAATTGAAGTTAATGTTAGGAAGATTTCATCTGTCGCGGTGGTTTTTGGACGGAGAATTCCGCTACCCCCCTTGACCTCGAATCGAGAATGCAGGAAAGTGGGTCAGTAACCAAAATCAGAGATTCTTCACCTTCTGGATGTACCACGAAAGGAATTTTGTATGAAGTGGGTGCTGGCATCATTCGCGGTTTTCGTCCTTACGGCTTCCGCAGCCGACGTCACGGGTACCTGGAAAGCGATCGCGGAAACGTCCAACGGAAATCTCGAGACCACCTTCGTCTTCAGGGTGGACGGCACAAAACTGACTGGAACGACTTCCATTCAGGGCATGGGCGTGACGCCCATCTCCGAGGGCAAGATCGATGGCGACAACCTGTCCTTCCTGGTTGCCGCGAACCTCAACGGCAAGGAAGTCAAGTTGAGTTACAAGGGCAAGGTGACCGGGAACGAAATGAAGATCACGCTCGAGTTCCCCAACGCCGATCGCCCCGTTGAAATGACCGCCAAGAAGATTTCCTGAACAAAGCTTCCTGAGCAACGAAAGGAGTCGTACCATGAAATGGGTATTAGTTCTCGTCGCGCTATTCGCTTTCACCGCCTCGGCAGCCGATGTCACCGGCACGTGGAAAGCATCCATCGAAACGCCCAACGGCAATTTCGAAACTACGTTTACGTTCAAAGCAGACGGCGACAAGCTCACCGGCAAGGTGGCCAGCCAGATGGGGGAGTCGGACATTTCGGACGGGAAAATCGATGGCGATAACCTCTCGTTTAATGTGGTCCGGAGTTTTAACGGCAACGAGGTCAAGTTGAGCTATAAGGGGAAGGTGACCGGCAACGAAATGAAACTCAGCCTGCAATTCCCCGGTCGCGATGAGCCTTTCGAGATGACAGCCAAGAAGGTTTCGTAGAGGGTGGGCAGGTGGGACAGACGATCGTCTTTCGTCGTCTGTCCGCCGGCTTTAGAGCACTCGTCCGGCAAGACAGGCCAAGGGCCTATCCCACTTGACGAGAGTGCATTGTGCCACCAAAACGGGATTGGTACAGGTTCGGGGGCGTAAGCCCGACTGCCCGTGCGTGAGAATAGGAATATGGCCAGGATCACTGAACTTGATGTCAATGGGTCCCGGCGGCGGATCGATGCCGATCCGGACCGCACACTGCTGAGCGTCCTTCGCGACGATCTGGATCTCACCGGAACCAAGTACGGCTGCGGCGAGGGCCAATGCGCTGCCTGCACCGTCCTCATCGATGGCGTGGCTACGCGTTCCTGCCTCACCAAGGTGGGCACGCTGTCCGGCAAACGCATCGTCACCATTGAGGGGCTGGCACCTGAGGGCAAGCTGCACCCGGTGCAGGAAGCCTTCCTGGAAGCCGACGCCCTGCAGTGCGGCTGGTGCACGCCGGGCATGATCCTGGGCGCGGTGGGGCTGCTCCACCGCAATGCCAAGCCCACGGAGGCCGAAATTGTCACCGGCATGAACGGGCATATCTGCCGGTGCGGCACCTATCCGCGGGTGGTCGCCGCGATTCAAGCCGCGGCCAGGAAAGGAGGCCGGGCATGATCACACGGCGCGATTTCTTTGCAGCGTTGGGCGGCGGCATCGTGGTGATTCTGATCGCAGACGATTCGGACGCGCAGGAGGCCGGCGGCGGGGCGCGGCGAGGCACCCGCGAGCCCCTGCCCCAACAGGTGAGCGCGTGGCTGCATATCGGCGAGGACGGCATGGTCACCGCGTTCACCGGCAAAGTGGAGGTGGGGCAGAACTCCCGCACGTCGCTCACGCAGGCCGTGGCCGAGGAGTTGCGCGCTCCGGTGGCGTCCATCCGGATGATCATGGGCGACACCACCCTCACGCCCTTCGATATGGGCACCTTCGGCAGCCAGACCACTCCGCAGATGTGGCCGCAGATGCGCAAGGCCGCGGCCAGTGCGCGCGAGATGCTGGTGGACCTGGCGTCGCAGAAGTGGATGGTGGAACGCGCATCCATTTCGATTGCCAACGGGAAGGTGACGGCGGGCGGCCGCTCCGCCGGATTCGGCGAGCTGACGCGAGGCGAGAAACTGGCCAAGACCATCACCACCAACGCGGCGCTCACGCCCGCCACGGAATGGAAGGTGGCCGGAACCTCGGTGCCGAAGGTGGAAGGCCGCGCCATGGTAACGGGCGCCCACAAGTACGCATACGACATCAAGCGGCCCGGCATGCATCATGGGAAGGTGCTCTACCCGCCCTCGTTCGGGGCCACGCTGGCGTCGCTGGATGGCTCGGCGGCGGAGGCCATGCCAGGGGTGAATGTGGTGCGCGAAGGCGACTTCGTGGGCGTAACGGCTCCCGATGCCCCGACCGCGGAAAGGGCCCTGGCGGCACTGAAGGCGGACTGGAAACAGGTGCCCGCCGAAGCCTCCAGCCGCGACGTCTATCCGTACTTCAAAAAGACCAGCCGGGATGGCGACGCGTCGAAGCCGCAACTGACGTCCTACACGGTGGCCTACATCGCCCACGTGCCGCTGGAACCGCGGGCGGCGGTGGCGGAATGGGACGGCGACAAGCTCACCGTCTGGACCGGCACGCAAAGGCCATTCGGCGTGCGCAGCGAACTGGCGACGAACTTCAAAATGCCCGAAGACCGGGTGCATGTGATGATGCCCGACACGGGGTCGGGCTACGGCGGCAAGCATACTGGTGAGGCTGCCTACGAAGCCGCGCGGCTGGCCAAGGCGGCGCGCAAACCGGTGCAACGCAACTGGACGCGCGAAGAGGAAATGACGTGGGCCTACTTCCGTCCCGGCGGCGTTATCGATGTGGGGGCCAAGGTCAACCCGGATGGCACGATTGCCGAGTGGGAGTTCCACAACTACAATTCCGGGCCATCGGGATTGCAATCGCCGTACAACATCGCGAGCAAGAAGGAACAGCAGCATCCGTCGAAGACCCCGCTGCGGCAGAGTTCCTACCGCGGCCTGGCGGCCACCGCCAACCATTTCGCGCGCGAATCCTACATGGACGAGTTGGCCCTTTCGGCGAAAATGGACCCGCTCGAATTCCGTCTCAAGAATGCGAAGAACGAGCGGCTGCGCAATGTGATTCAGGCGGCCGCCGGCAAATTCGACTGGAAGGCGCGCAAGAAGACGGCGGGCCGCGGTTTCGGCATCTCGGCCGGTTTTGAAAAGGGGGGATACGTCGCTACGTGCGCCGAAATCAGCGTCACCAATGGCGTGGTGAAGGTTCTGCGCGTGGTGGAGGCGTTCGAGTGCGGAGCGGTGGTGAATCCCGAGCACCTGCGCAACCAGGTGGAAGGCGCCGTGGCGATGGGCGTGGGAGGCGCGCTGTTCGAGCAGATCGATTTCGCCGACAACAAGATTCTGAACAACAAGCTGTCGCGTTACCGTGTGCCGCGTTTCGCCGACATGCCGGTAATCGAGAGTGTGCTGTTGGATCGCAAGGATATCGTGCCGGCAGGCGCTGGCGAAACTCCGATTGTCGGCATAGCTCCGGCGGTGGGCAACGCCATCTTCGACGCCACCGGGCAGCGCATCCGCTCGTTGCCGATGGCGCCGAAGGGCTTGTCATAGGATAGGCCGCGGTAGCCTCGCGGGCTGCGGTTGCCTCCGGGGCTGCGGTCACCTCCCGGTTGGCGTGTGCCTGCTCCAGAACGGTGGCGCGCAACGTCCGTCCGGAATTTCCTCAAGTTCCTCAATGTTCCTCAACGTTCCTCAAAGTTCCTCAACGTTCCTCAACTGCGGTTCAGACAGTAATTTGAGCCTCCGGCGGCTCGATTCGGCCTCAGGGCGTACTGTAGCGGGGCGCCGCCGGTTGACGGGCTGCCGGTGGACTGTTGCCGTCTTAGGCCGGCTGTCCTGATCCCGCTTTTGTTTCCAGTTGAAGGGGTTTTTCGGAGCCTCCTCATTTTTCCGGCCTACAGCAAAGTCGGCTGTTATGC
>JAIQFL010000422.1 GCA_020073365.1 Terriglobia bacterium
CCATGCGTTCACCTGAATCGAAGTCAGATTTGTTTAATGCGAGCGTCGACCAACAGAATCACTTGGCCCCTTAAGGCGTGACGTTCGGTGCTTTTTGCAAAGCCAGGCGTCTCACCTTAACTTCCAGGCGGCCATCGTCGCCGCGGGAGGCACCATTCCGCCCACCCGTGGTGTGGGCTTTGGTAGTGTTCTGCACTTTTTCGAATTGGGTCATGGTCTGTTGAGCCATTTTCGTACCTCCTTCGGGAAGCTCCAAACTAGACCAATAGGCCCCCCTTTTGGGTGTTTTGGTGCCTCCTATCGTGGATCGATTCCAGGGAATTTTAGCACAAGATTTTGAGTTCATTTGGGGGCCTTTTTGCCGGGGATTGGGGGATTTTCGGGGTTGAGGTGGAGAGGGGCGCTTTCAACTAATGGGCGAGGCTCGTTAGGACTTTTTGAGGCTCATTCGGGCACACCGGTTCCTTTTGCCCCCTATTCCGCGTCGTTTATTACGACTCAAGGTAAGCATCCCGGGGGTAAACGGGGTCGCGATGAAGGTGATCGTGGTTCCTGGGAAGTTGAGAGAAACGATCCAAGATGTATCCGCCTGGCCCTGAACCGTACTGGTCCAGAGCAGACGGGGCATGGGCCTTGGGAGTGGGTTCCCGTATCAAGTAGGGGATCTCTTTCTCTGACGGCCATGGCCAAAACTCCGGCAATTTGCACCATATTCGTGTCGGTGATGATGAGTACGCTCTCTCCTGGTTTTACTCCCGCGCAGGTTTCCACAATGGTCCTGGCCCCGCGAATCATCTGGATGTGTCGGATGATGTCCCCCTATCATTATACTTATATTCACTCCTCATGCTCAGAAGGGAGTTGATTCCTCACTGGCAAGTCCTGGTAGAGGGAGATGATTTCTTCTTTGTAAGGGAGGGGTGCCTCCACCACCCCCCACCCTTTTTGGGCTTGGTAGATTCCGTCATAAGCCGAATCATGGTAGCTTTTGATCCTGTGGGGAATATCCCGCTCCTTAAGGACTGAATCCAGCAGCCGGGCCTCGATTTCATTTTCTAGAATTAAAATTTTCTTAAACTCTTCCATTTATTGTTCCCCCCTGTCCGGGATGTGGGAGCAGATGACTGCCAGCCACTCCAGGATATCGAAGACCTTTTCTTCAGTTCCGCCTTTCGCCTGGTAATAACGGCATTAAGGCGATGGTTGAAACCAAGGATATTGAAATGATAAACTTCGGACATTTGTAAGAGGCTTACGACCTCTTCCCTATTATCGCCCTTGCGGCCAAAGCGGTGATTATTCCGTACGGCAGATTTACCAGCAGCAGGTAGACTGCGAACATCGGCCCGCCCCGCTGAAGCCCGAAATACCCCGCACCACTCATCGGCAGGAAGATTGTGTACAGCGCCAGCAGCGGCGCGAGGAAGTATAGAAGACCGAAGAGATACAGCCGCTTCCAGGCGGTCTTTATTAAGAGCCCGAACGGGATACCCCACAGCCCGGCCCAGAAGAGCGGCCTGTAGACCTTCGAGGGGCGGCGCTCGTCGGCTTCGATCTTCTGGAGGGTGACGGTCGCACACCCGACCCGCCGTGCCAGCTCGGCCTGGGTCAGGTGGAGTGTCCTGCGGCGATCACTGAGCCAGTGTCCAAAGGGCCTCTCCCCGTTCATCGTTCATCTTCTCCCACTCTCGCCCGAGGATCATCGAGCGGTGGCTTGGCGGAACGGCCATCCCTATTGTATGCGCGATTGTATGGCTGGCGGTATCGTTCTGCCCTTCCAGCAGGCATGCCGTTGGTGGTTGAATTCAGATGGCAAGCAACTAGAGGCCACAGAACATCACGGAAAGGATTACTCTCATGACGATCGGCAGACGTACACTTCGCTATCTCCCGGCCGCGGCGGTTCTGTTTCTTGGAATCTCCGCCACGGCTCAACCGAGTCCGAACTCCGGACAAAGCCTTGAAGGAGCGTGGCAGGTCTCCATTACCCTCCCCGAAGGGCTACCGGCACCGCCCTGCGCTCCGGCGGGAACACTCGCCACCCACGATGGACTCGTGCTCGCCGAGTCCTGTTGGGGCTTTGCAGGCGCTGCATATGGCGTCTGGGCGCGCACGGCACATGGCCAGTTCGCCATTACCATGACCGGAAATTCCTACGGTGGGGATGGCGCGGTTGCCGGCACGTACAAGGTCCGGGCGAAAGTGACCCTGGCGCCGGATGGACGTTCTTTCAGCGGCGAGTACCACACAGACACTTTCGACGTAGCCGGCAAGCAGCTGGGTTCGTTTACCGGCAGAATACGCGCGGTCTGCATCCAGCTCGAACTCCTCAACTGACCTGTCCAAAGGACTTCCCCCCATTCATCGTCCATGTCTCCCAGACTCGCCCGAGCCACGCTGCGGTGCACGGCGCCGGGGCAGGTTCGAGGGACTGGCGGCTGAGTTCGATGGCATCGACGGTCCACACGCGGGATTAGACACGCTTTGGGGCCCCATCCTCGCTCCGCCTCAAGTAGCGCGATACCTTCGAACCTAACAACATAGGCCGGGTGGGTGCTGGCAGAGAGGCTCTCTTGCGCGGGCGCACCGTCTTCGGGCCGACAGACGGCTTGGAGCGCGGCACGCACCGCACCCGGCCAGGGGCCGATCCGGCCAACCATCTTACGAAGCCGCCGTGGGATGGTCGAAGCGGATGTTCTATCCGGGCACTTTAGAGCGAGAACAGCGCTCGGATCACCGGTGGAGGGTGCGCCCTCAGAGTTCGAAGCGTCCACGACGGGGAGCCAATTCGCATCCTGTTCATTCCATTGGTCGTGCCATAGGCCAAGATCGCTAAGTCCTTCAAGATCAGGTTCGAATCCAAGCTGGTCCATTCAGGAAAACACCCGAGCGTCGCTGAGAGACCGGATGCAGTTGAGATCCTGCACCGAGCCTCAGTTTCCGAATCGTGCGTCATCCGATGGGGACATCCCTTTTTGTTCGGCGCCAGCTCCGTTCTTATCCACCTCGGGCCAGGTCGCCGAGGCAGCTGACGTCGACCATGAACCTAACGTTGTTCTGCCACCCACAGTTCGCGGCTGCCTGTCCTGAACTGGACATAGACAACCTCGCCGCGCGGCGACACATCGTAGAAAGGCCCGATCGGTAACATTGGCCGGAGTTCTCTCAACCTGCGGGCCTCGCCGCCTGACGCCGGTACGATCCATAACTCGGCGCCATCCTTGAAGCCGCCCAATCTCAGAAAGTAGATAGAGCGATTATCGGTAGACCACACCGGCAAATAGCCTCTGATGATTCCCCGGCATGGTCCACCATCCGTAGGGCACACCGTGATCTGTCCCTCCACCTGTTTCGCCGCCGTGTAGTCCGTGCCCAGGATGAGCCGGTCGTCCCGCGACCAGCGTGTATCATCCAGGGCTTTGGCGAGAGCCTGTTCTTTGCCTGTCGAGATGTCTCGTATGACGGTCCGCACGGGAATTGCGGCATGCTCCTCACTGTACACGATGAATTTCTGGCGGGAATCAACCCTGGCTCCGTAGTTGACCTCCCACGTCCAACCGGCCACCACCTCGGAATTCCGGCCACCGTCAATCCCGATCTCCCGGAAAGAATGTGATGGCGAAAGCTCGTAGTAGTACAGATGTCGGCCGTCACCTGACCAATGGGGAAAGGTGCAGTCGGATTCCGCGCGAGTGACCGGAGTCAGGTCGTCGCCGTTCAAGCCTATCGTGTAAAGCCCGTCCGTGCGCCGGGCGCGTTAGCTCCGCCACCAGCGTTTCCGTTTTGTCGCCGGCTACGCGCCGGCGCCGCAACACGTCGATGGCGAGATGTTTCCGACCACTCAGAATAGCCGGACTGAGCGATAAGAAAAAAGCGCCGGGTCGGGCCCGATCAGATCCTCGTGCTCAGGGCTGCGGCAATGCTGCGGGGGCCACGCGCGGGTAGAGCGCCAAGAGCCCGATCCGGACCTTCATGCTGTGGGTTGCACCAAACGCCGTCGCTGTTATCCGCTGTCGGCGAGGCTGCTGCTCCCCGCACCGGTCACTTGAACCGGATTATTGTCACGGTCTTAGACTCAATATCATTCTTCTCGGTTTGGAAATTCTCAAAAGATTGAAAATCGAACGTGCGGCCGTCCTCCAGAAGCCCCCGCGCCTCGACCATTGTCATTGTGTACTCCAACTCCACGCCTCCTGATACTCCGGGACCAACATAGGGGCGGAGCGTCTCCTTGAGGAATGATGCCGTTCCTTTGAGAACCCCACCCCTGAGGCGGAAGAGGGCATCGTTCAACTCGGACATCGTCAACGTGTTGTCTGCGATGGCCGCCCTCAGGGCATCCCAGCGGACAAACCAGACAGGAACCTTTCCAGTGCCGTAGGTCACCGTCTCGAAGGCCACCTCCTCCAAGGGTGAGGGACCGTTCTTCCAGGTCGAAGACCCGACGACGGTCATAGAACAGTCGAATGCCTTGGGAGCGTCGACAAAGTCGAGAAGATTGAACGCGACAGGTACGCAAGCCGGATCGCGGTAAAAATATATCACGGCCCAGTCTTTGTCATGATGAACCAGGGGTTTCCCGTCGACGGGCGTTCTCTCGATTCGGGCGTAGGCCGGCACGCCAGTATCGACGGGCCCGGGGAAAAACGTCACTACGTCTGCCGCGGCAGCCACTGTCAAGGTTGCCAAGCTCGCTAGAATCACTGGCAATACCATAAAACTGGAACCTGAAATTCGTTTCATATTCTTGCTCCTCTTGCAGTCGGATAGTCCTGACCCGCATTCCGACTGATGGTGTATTTGCATTGGCAGCGACGCGCTCGCTGTCGCCCCCCGCCAGTAAGCAATGGCGGGAAGGACAAAGTTTCCGACCGCTCTGAATACCGGAACTGAGCGACAAAAAGAGGATTCGCCTACGCGATGCGGCTCGGGTCATGCGGCCCGCAAGCGAGGAAGATGCCCTGCTCGGCGGGAGCAATCATCTGAGGCTGCGTCCGGTTACATGAATCTGATCTCGATACGTCGCAGCGTCCAGTCGTTTTCCTCGGCCTGGAATTGAAAGGCCCTGCCCTCGGGCAGACTGCCGTGCGCCGAGATTTCGGTGTGACTCTTGGGGCAACCTGCAACGGCCTTACAGGGGGGGCCGGCCTTGCCCTCACCAGGCCATGTTGTCTCCTTGTAGTAAGAGGCCGTGCCTTTCAGCAAACCCGGCAGACGCTCCAGTTCCTCCATGGTGAGGTAATTGTCGGCAATAGCGGCTTGGAGGGTCGCCCACGGGACAAACCAGATGGGCACAGTTCCTTTTCCATGGCTCTGGACGTGAATGGGTCCGTCATCCGTTTCCGGACTCTGCTTCCAGATCTCAAAGCCTTCGACTGTCAAGGCGCAATCGAACGCTCGTGGGGCATCGAAGAACGCGAGCAGGTTGAAATCCCGAGGAACACAACTGGTGCTCCGCTCAAAGGGTATCGCCGCCCATTCATCGGTGTGAAAAACGAGGGTTCCCGGGGTGCCCTGGATGAAGGCGTAGTACGGTCCCCCGGAACCGGGGATTTCGGGGGAAAAGAACAGCACCACGTTGGCAAGCAGTACCGTCGCCAACACGGTGAGGGTTACGGAGATCAACGCAATCGATGCAAGTCTCATACACATCCTCCAAATCTTGGAGAGGGTTGCGGCCGGCAGCCGCTTTCCGCTCTCTTCTCTACAGGCGTCAAACAGCCGCCGAAAACTGGCACGCCGAAGCGGAATTTTGAGGCCCGATGATCTGGTAAAATACCTGGGGCGGCCGATCTGTTGGCCCCCCTGTAAGGACTGCACATGCAGCCGGAGCGCTGGCGACTTGTTCAGGAGATCGTCGAAATAGCCATCGACCTCAAGTCGGAGGCTAGGGCCGCTTATGTGGACGAGGCCTGCTCGGGGGATGAGGATCTGCGCTGGGAGGTGGAATCCCTGCTCGCCTGGGAGGCTCCCGCCGCCCGTTTCATCGAAGCGCCGGCGATGGAGGCGCTGGCCCGGTCGGCCGCCGCCGACAATGAGCCGGCGGTTGCGGAACGCAGGTCGCCATTCGGCCCTTACAAGATAGTGGAGCCGCTGGGCCAGGGCGGCATGGGCATAGTCTACCGAGCACTGGACACGCGCCTTGGGCGCAACGTCGCCATCAAGGTGTTGAATCCGCGCTGGCAGGCCAGCGAGTCGGCGCGATGCCGCCTGTTCCAGGAAGCACGTCTGGCCTCGCAATTGAACCACGCCCACATATGCACCGTCCACGAAATCGGCGAACACGACGGCCTGATGTACATCGTGATGGAACTGGTGGAAGGGCGGCCGCTCGCCAACTTGATTCCAGCCGGAGGGCTGTCCCTTGAAGCCGTGCTCCGCTTTGGAGCGCAGGTCGCCGACGCGCTGGAGCATGCGCATCAACGGGGTATCGTGCACAGCGACCTGAAGAGCGCCAATGTGATGGTGACACCGGAGGGCAACGCCAAGGTGCTCGACTTCGGCTTGGCGAAACGTCAGTTCCTTGACGAAGAAGCGGTCCCCCCCGCCCGAACCACGTTGAGCCAGGTGGGTGTAGTTGCGGGCACGCTATGTTACATGGCCCCGGAGTTGCTGCGGGGCGAACCGTCCACGACGCGCAGCGACCTTTGGGCGCTTGGGGTCGTGCTGTATGAAGCTGCGACAGGAAGGCTGCCATTCCGGGAAGCCTCACCTCCCGAACTTGGCGCCTGTATTCTGCGCGATCCGCCGCAGGAATTCCCGGCAGCGATTCCCGCGGGATTACGGGCGATCATCTTGCGCTGTCTGGAGAAAGACCCGGCTAACCGTTTCAGCAGTGCGGGGGAGGTCCGCGGTGCGCTCCTTTGCCTGGGCCCCGCTTCGAGCGGCGGGACCAGGCTGTTCGCCCTTGCGATCTCGCGCCGTCGGCTCCTCGCCCTGGCGCCGCCTCTGGTCCTTTTGCCCGTCGCTGGAGGAATCCTGCTGTACCGCCCGGTGAGAAATCGCCTGGCGCCACCACGGACCCGCGTCAGCACCGGCGCGCAAGCATCCAATATCGCCGAGGCGAACGAATACTTCGAAAAAGGCCTGCATTTTCTGATGCATCAGTACGACCTAAGTCGAGGGAGATCTATGCTCGAACGCGCGCTTCAGCTCGATCCGCATTTCGCCGAAGCCCGGGCTTATTATGGCTTTTCCCATGTACTGATGCTGGAGAACGGTTACTCCAACGATACCGGCTGGCTGTACAAGGCGGAAGAAGAGATCCAACGCGCTTTGCAGGACGACCCGAATTCGGCCCGGGCGTATTCGGCGCTGGCGGCGGTGTATGCCTACCAGGGGCGAAAGGAACTGGTGTCGGCGGCCGCGGAAAAGGCGATGAAGATCAATCCCCGTGAATTCGACGCGTACAACTGGCTGGGCAATTATCACTGGCTGAATGGCGACTATCCGGCCGCTCAGACGCTGATGAGAAAACTCATCGAGCTTGACCCCCTTTTCTTTCCGGCGCGCATGAATCTCGGGGACTACATGCGGGAACAAGGGGATATCGAAGGCGCCATTCGCGAGCAGGAAAAGGTCTTGGAGCAGGACGCGGAGAATTATTACGCGTTGCTCTATTTGGCCCGGGCGTACATGGATAAGGGAGACCTGGCCAACGCCGGCCGGACCTTGGACCGGGTCCGCCCCGCCGACCGGCGAGCTTATCAATGGCGGCTTAACCACGCCCTCCTCCTGGCGCTGGAGAGGCGCAGCCGGCAGGCCTCCCAGGAAATGGACGCCGAGGTGGTGAAGTTTGGCGCCGTGATGCCCAACATGACCTGCTACCTGGCGGATTTCTACTCGGTCCAGGGCGATGCGGCGCAAGCGCTGGAGTGGCTTGACCGGGCAGTGCGCAACGGCGATGAGCGCGTCGCATGGTTTTATCGCGACCCGATGCTGGCCCGGATCCGGACGCAGCCGAGGTTTCGCCAGATCACGGAGACAATTGCGTACCGGCGCCAGCACAAGGTCGCCCGGTAGTCTTGTATGGGCGTCAGATCACAGAATGTGACGGAGTTGCTGCTCGCCTGGGGCGCCGGCGATGAATCCGCGCGGGACAAGCTCTCCTCGCTGGTTTACGAAGAGCTGCGGCGAATGGCGCGCCAGTATATGGCCGCGGAGCGTTCGAACCACATTCTACAGCCGACCGCGCTTGTCCATGAAGCCTATCTGCGGCTGGTCGATGTCAAGAGTGTCCGCTGGCGCAACCGGGCGCACTTCTTCGCCATCGCAGCCCGGCTGATGCGCAATATCCTGGTCGATTTCGCCCGCTCGCAGAGTCGCCTGAAGCGCGGCGGCCGGTCTTGCAGCGTATCGCTGGAGGAAGGGCTTGACGTCGCCCGAACGCCGGAGGTGAATGTGGTGGCCGTGGATGACGCGATGCTCGCTCTGGCCAGGCTGGACCCGCGAAAAAGCCGCGTCGTGGAACTGCGGTTCTTCGGCGGGCTCAGCGTAAGAGAAACGGCCGAAGTGCTCGACGTTTCGTCCGACACGGTGATGCGCGAATGGAAGGTCGCGAAATTGTGGCTGCTGCGCGAACTCAGTGGAGGTCGTTTACGGGACAAGCATCGTGGTCCCAACTCTCCTACAGGCGGGGGCGTCTGAGAGGTAGGCCGATAAGATCGCCGAGCGAAAACCTCTCCAGTTTGAAAAGGCTGTCAACTGTCGTGGCTCCCCGCTCGAACACGATTTGAGAACCGTCCGGAGAACTGGCCGGGTTGCGCCCGTCGTCAATGAGCTTATGCGCCTGTCCACCCTGAGCTGCTGTGGCCCATATGGTCTGCTGGCCATGAGCGGGGCCGATTCTCGACAATCCCAGCGTTTTCAAGTGTCCGATGACCGTCGTCGGGTCCACGACCTTTAAGAACGGTCCCACTGTGGACGATGTGCCGCTCGAGACTATGAGCGTCGGCACCGGCAAGGTTCCTGTCTGGTTCGTCCGGTGGGACGTCCTCAGGCCGGCTCTCGCGGACAATGTCTTGACGATGTCCGAACTGATCGGCTTGAGACCAACTACGGGCACGGGAACGTCTTTCACGGAGAGGCTCCGCCCCACCGCGGGGCCTAGCGGGCCTACCGAAGGAGCGGATTTCGGATTGACCCTGATCGAGGCGCAGGGGACCATCGATGAGTGTTGGGTGTAGCTCTTTTGGATTTTGCGAGTCTCTGGGTGTGAGGGAGTTCGCGGGTGCGAAGGCCCAGTACGCCTGTCATTCCTTGCCGACGATTTTCAGCCTGCCGCGACGGCTAGTCCGGGATGAGGAAACTGTGGACGGAACGGTCCCAGGTACACGGTGATTGGCATAGTGCGAGGCGTGGTTTCGTTCGTATTCCTGTTGCTCGTG
>JAIQFL010000423.1 GCA_020073365.1 Terriglobia bacterium
CCTGGGACGTTTCCGGACGCCGCCGCTAGCCAATTCTCCAAGGCCTGAAAATCCACGACGCGTCGCCGTTTGTCAACGATTTTCTTCCCTTCCGCAAGCATTGCAATAACCCCTGCCACGCGCAAACTCCACAACTTGCCCGGAATCAGAAATCTGGCACTAACGAAACGGCACCTTACGGAATCGCTCTCCATTCCTCTCAGGCAGTAGACATTCTACGGGCAAGAGGCGTAGAATATCTACACCCATGGCGAAACACGAGAAATATCAGAACCGCATCGAGCTGATCCAGGGCACTCTCGACATGCTAATTCTCCAGACTCTGCGCTGGGCGCCCCAGCATGGCTACGGCATCGTCCAGGCGATCCGCAGCGGCTCCGGCGATGTCCTCCAGGTGGAAACCGGGTCGCTCTACCCGGCGCTTCACCGCCTCGAGAAGCAAGGCTGGATCAAATCCGAATGGAGAACCTCGGAGCACAACCAGCGTGCCAAATATTACCAACTCACCCGAACCGGCCGAAAGCAGCTCAACTCGGAGTTCAGCCGCTGGAATCAAATGAGCGCAGCCATCGCCAGCCTCATGAGCCCTGGGGAAAGCGAGGGCCAGGCATGAACTTCTGGCCCCGCTTCTCGCGCAATCGCCGCAACCAGGAACTGGACGAAGAGATCCGGGCCCATCTGGCCATGTCCAGCCAGGACCGCATGGATCGCGGCGAGACGGCCGCCGCTGCCCGTTCCGCCGCGCGTCGCGAGTTCGGCAATCCAACTCTCATCCAGGAGGTCACGCGCGAAATGTGGGGATGGAATTCACTGGAAACTCTGCTGCAAGACGCCCGCTTCGCCCTGCGCATGATGCGGCGCACCCCGGGATTCACCGCCGTCGCCGTACTCTCGCTGGCCTTGGGCATCGGTGCCAACACCGCCATCTTCAGCCTCATCGACACCCTGATGCTGCGCTCCCTGCCGGTGCGGAGTCCCGAGCAACTGGTGGAACTGCTGACCAACACCGGAGACTCCCACTTCAACGCCTTCTCCTGGCAGACGTATGACTACATGCGCGGCCACAACCACGTATTCTCGGGCCTGATCGCTTCGACCTATGATCCCTACCACCCCTTTCACGTGAGCGGCGAGGGCCAGGAGCCGGAGAGAGTGGATGGCGGATATGTGGTGGGAAGCTTCTTCCCGATCCTCGGTGTCAAGCCGGCGCTCGGCCGGCTGATTGGTCCGGAAGACGACTCGGGTTCGCCTGCCGCCGTGGCCGTCGTGAGCTGGCCATATTGGAAGAACAGGTTCAACCTCGACCCGGCGATCCTCGGCAAGCGAATCGTGGTGGAGGACCAGCCGGTCATCATTGTCGGCGTGACCGGACCTGAGTTCTTCGGATTGCAGGTCGGCTCCCGGCAGGACATCTGGCTGCCGCTCTCCATGGAGCCGCTGATCCATCACCCCAGCTTCTCGAGTTCCGCGGGCTACAAATGGCTGCGGTTGGTGGGGCGGTTGCGGCCCGGCGTGCCCATCGACCAGGCCCGGGCCGAACTGGGGGTGCTCTTTCAGCGCACCCTGGAAGACGAGGCCGCTCTCAATAGTACACACCAGGCACCCCATTGGAAAATGGAAGTCGAGCCCGCCGGCGCGGGCCTCTCGCGCCTGCGCGATGACTTCGCCAAGCCCCTGCTGGTGCTGATGGGTATCGTCTGCCTGCTGCTGCTGATTGCGTGCGCCAACGTCGCCAGCATGTTGCTCGCCCGGGGAGCCGCACGCCAGCGCGAGATGGCCGTGCGTGTTTCCCTGGGTGCCGGCCGTCTTCGCATCGTACGCCAGTTGTTAACTGAATCGCTCCTCCTGTCAGTGGTCGCCGGCGCGCTCGGCGTCCTCCTGGCTTACGCCGGAAGCCAGACCCTGGTCGAGATTATGGCGACCGGCCGCCTGCCCGTGGAACTGCATGTCCGGCCCGACGCGCGCGTCTTGCTGTTCACCGTTGGGGTCTCGCTCGCGACCGGCGTTTTCTTCGGGCTGCTTCCCGCCATCCGGGCCATGGGCGCTGCTCCCGCGCCATCGTTGAGAGAAGCGGGGCGCTGCGCCGGCGAGACTAGATTCCGACGCCTCTTCGGCAAGGCCCTGGTGGTCTCCCAGGTGGCCCTCTCAGTAATTCTGCTGACCGCCGCCGCTCTCTTTGTCCGAAACCTGGCGAACCTCGAGAACCTGAATCTCGGATTCAACCGCGAGCATGTGGTGCTGTTTCCCCTCGACCCCTCCCGCAGCGGCTATTCCGCCGAGCAACTGTCGCGCGAGTATCGCGAACTGCTGGGCCGCTTCGAATCCATACCGGGCGTCCGCTCGGTCAGCATCTGCTGGATGCCTCCCATCTCCGGAGGTGGATCGAACGGTAGCGCCGTGGTGGAAGGATACACGCCGAAGCCGGGCGAAAGTCGGACCATCTTCAAGAACTGGGTCGCCCCCAGATATTTTGAGACTCTCGGCATTCCGTTCCTGGAAGGCCGTGACTTCAACTTCCAGGACCAGCCCCAGTCCACCCCCGTGGCCATCATCAACCAGGCGATGGCTCGCGCTTATTTCGGCGCCGCCAATCCCATCGGAAAGCATGTCACGTTTGACGGCGATAGCATAACCTACGAGATCGTTGGCGTGGCCGGCGACACCAAGTATCTCGAGATCCGCGAAGCCATCCCAAAGACCATTTATCTGGCAGCTTTCCAGCAGCGCCTGCCTGCTTCGCAGTTCCTGATCCGCACTGCGGCCGGCCCCTTGTCCGTGCTTCCCGAGGTGCGCCGCCAGGTGCGCGATCTGCTCAAAACCGTGCCGGTCGGTAAGGTGATGACCATGGCGCAACAGGTGGATGCCTCCATAGTTCAGGAGCGCCTGATCGCGATGTTGTCGGGCCTCTTCGGCGCGCTGGGCTCCCTGCTGGCGGCCATCGGTCTCTACGGGCTGCTGGCCTACACGGTGGCGCGGCGCACCAATGAAATCGGCATCCGCATGGCGCTCGGCGCACGGCGCGGCGACGTGACCCGCATGGTACTCGGGGACGCACTCCTCATGGTCGCGGCCGGGTTGATGGCCGGCGCTCCCATCGCTCTTTGGGGAAAGTCCTTCGTTGCCGGGTTCATGAAGGACCTGCCGGCTAAAGACGCCGTCACCATCGTCTTTGCGGTGTTGGCCATGGTGGCGGTCGGTCTTCTGGCCGCCTATGTCCCCGCCCGCCGGGCATCCCGCGTCGATCCCATGGAAGCCCTGCGCTGCGAGTAAGACACGGCTCCCGGGACTCAAGGCGGGTTGACGCCCTCGTGGGTACCACGGGTGCCCACCCGAAGACCCGGTCATTTCCGGTCGAGCGCGGAAGTCGTTCCACTTCGGATCGACGGTCAGGAAACCATGTGCAGGTCGTCATCTTCGTGCGACAGGTCCGAGCGTTTCGTCCAGCCAGGCGTTGAGGATTGGCACAGCGACCTCGGGCAATGGCATATGGCCTCCCACGAAGTTCGCCCGTCGCTTGGGCTCGCGGAGCAGCCGGAATAGCGGCTCGACGGAAGTTCGTTCCGGATGGAGGTCATCGTAGAGTCCATTCAGCATGAGCTTGGGTGCGCGAACGTGAGGTGCAAAGTGAAGGGGATTCATCTCCGGTGGGATGTGGTATAGCTCTGGGATCACGCCGCTGCCGACTAGAATGACTGAGGCGTATCGCTGATCTACGCCAGCAAACACGACGCCAAACTCAAATGTGCTGTCGTTCCAGAATGCGACCTTCCGGGTGTCAATGTCGGAGCGGGTTTCCAGATAGTCGAACCCGCGCTGCATGTCGACGGCTCCGTACAGCAGCTCCTCACCGTGCTCCGCGGATGCCAATGACAATCGGTACTTCTGATTGTCCTGTGGGCGCGGCGTCCACGGGGCGTACGGCCCAACCAGTTCTCTACCAGCGAATCCCTTTAGGACGACGAGAAAGACCGCCCGGCCTGCTCGGATGTACGGGGCCAGCCTGGCGGACCCGCTTTCAACAACTTCAGTTACCGGAACTCCAAACCACCACGCGCCCCCTGACAGGTAGTGAATTACCTGATATGGCGGAGTCGCATTCTTCGGAAGATACAGGAATGCCCTGACGCGCTCGCCCCCATAGCCGTCGAAGGCAATCTCTTCGCGGCGCCAGGGCTGCGCTTCTTCGACCGCGACCACCTTGGCATTGAGAGGGGTCTTTTCATAGGCATAGCGAGCCTTTGCTGCCTGGAACTCACTCCCGTTGGAGACCGGGTAGTGGAAAACCTGCTCATTGGAAGTGAGACGTATGCCGCCTTGATCGCCGGTGGTGGAAACGGCGGCCACGGCGCAGCGGAATCCCAGCGTCTCGGCGCTGTGAAGTGCCGGGCGCGGTCCGTAGCTCTCGAACCGGTAAACGGGGTCGCTCCAGGATCCCCCTACCGTGGTGAAACCGTTGTCGTAGCGATTGCGAATCCACTCCGCCACGTTGCCCGCCATGTTGTAGACACCGAAGGGGCTCATGCCGAATTCGAATGAATCGACAGGCGCCGTCCCCGCAGTATCGAAATTTGCCCTCGTCGCGACATCTTTCGGATCGAGCAAGCCCCAGGGAAAGATGACACCGAAAGGCGCCCACATGTCGGTTAGGGCAGCCTTTTCCCACTGAAACAGCGTCGGCAGATCCTTGCCACGGAACCGGCAGAAGGCGGCGGCTTCATGCCATGTCACCCCGGTAACTGGATGGGTCGCTTTTCCCTCCGAATAGGTGCCCCCAACCCAGCCGCGCGGGCCGGACAAGCCGGTTTTGTCCTTCAGGCCCGGCGCGACGCTCGGCGAATCCCAGAACTGGCTCTTGTTATAGCCTCCCGCGTCAAGGAACGCTTTGAATTCGCGGTTGCTCACCTCAAACTTGTCGATGAAGTAGTCGTCCAGCCGGGCGCGCGCTTCGCCTGGCCTGGAATAGCCGCGCAGCCGATACTCCCCACCGGGCACCGGCGCCATCCCCTGGGGTACCTTGGAAGCTTCCAGTAATTGATGTTCGAGCCGAATGCCCCAAGGCGTCCTGTTTGCCGGCCTGGTTCGTTCGAGAGTACTGGACACAGTACGTTCGAAGTCGGCGTAACCCGCTTTTCGGATCGAGAGGATGTATTCGCCACGCGCGATACGGGCATGCTGAACCGGTGTCACGCCAACCCGCTCGGTCCGCACAGAACCGAGGCGGCGCAGAAGGACTTCGGCGCCTGGCGGTGTCGTTGACACTGACAGTTCATCCGACAATTCAGGCATCAGCCGAACGACCCCCGGCTCGGCTGGCAGGTGCGCAAGCACCTGCAACGCCAGATCATAAGCTTCCGGGTACCTGCCCGAGGCTGTCAGTTCCTCGACGCGGGGGATCGCGGCGCGCGCCCAGTTTCGGTCTGCCTGTTTCCTGACGGCCCAGGCTAATCCCGCTATACCGAGCAGTGCGAGGCCGGCGATCGCGGCTCCCTTCGGTATCCTCGAGACCCGGCGATTCGGCTCCCGAACGGGCAGTGCCGGGCCCATTTCCCGCGCAACCTCAACCGGAGCGTCGAACAGATAACCGCGGCCGGGGACGGTGCGAATGAACTGCTGGCCGTCGTCGCGCAGAACCCGCCGGACGTCCATGACGCAGTGGGTGAGCGAGTCATCGCTGACGGCCGGCGTATCCGGCCACAGCACGGTCATTAGTTCCGTCTTGGGTACCAGGCGGCCGGCGTTCTCGACCAGGTACTTCAGGGCTTCGTACGACTTCGGCCGGAGCTTCACCTCCTCAGTGCCGCGCAGGAGCGAGCCACGAATCAGATCGAGCGTGTAACCGGCGAACGAGAAGACAGCGGGCCTTCTGTTGGCGACAAATGGATGGGGCTTGGTGCTCATGATTCTGCACCTTCTGCGTGACCCATCTTAGCACTGGGGCCCCGTTTCATCGGAATTTCGTCGCTTTTTCGGCCCGATTTCATGGATTTCGTGCCCTCTTGCGGCATACCGTTTCGACTGGGAGGATCTTCCAGTGCGAACTTTCAGGCGCAACGCGCGACCTTTTCTGTGCATTATCCTGGGTGCCGGAGCTTGGGCTCAGGGAATTTCGACGTCTGAGATCAAGGGCGCCATTCACGACCCAACGGGCGCAGCCGTGCCCAACGCTCAAATCAAGGTGACGCAGACGGCCACTGGCGCCGTCCGAACGGTGATCAGCGGAGCTGATGGCAGTTACGCGTTACCTGAACTTTCTGTCGGTCCGTATGTGATAGAAATCACGAAACCCGGTTTCGCGATCTATGTGCGAACCGGCACCGTGCTCCAAGTGGCCAGCACTCCGACGCTGGATGTTACCCTGACGGTCGGTTCCCTGTCGGAACAGGTCAACGTCGAAGCCAACACAGCCATGGTGGAGACACGGACCGGTGGCGTCGGACAGGTGATCGACTCCCGCCGTGTGGTGGACTTGCCCTTGATCGGACGCAACGTGACGGACCTGATCACATTGTCCGGAGCCGCTACTCTCTCGACCAACCCGCAATTGAACAGCAGCAGGAATTACCCGACGCCAGCCATCACCGTCGCAGGCGGGCTAGGCTCCGGAACCGCATACGTACTGGATGGCGCCATGCACAACGATCCCTCCAACGGCTTGACGCTGCCGTTACCGTTTCCGGATGCGATGCAGGAGTTTAAGGTAGAAACCGGAGCCTTGCCCGCGCAGTATGGGGTACACTCGGCGGCAGCGGTCAACGCACTCACCAGATCGGGGACCAATGACCTTCACGGCGACGTCTTCGAGTTCGTGCGCAACTACCGCTTCAATGCCCGCAACTTCTTCGCCGTACAGCGCGACTCGCTGAAACGGAACCAGTTCGGCGGGACCCTCGGCGGGCCGATCCGAAAGAACAAACTGTTTCTGTTTGGCGGCTACCAGGACACCATCAGCCGGCAGAACGGGATCACCAACACGATGTTTATCCCCACGCCGGCCGCTATCGACGGAGACTTCACGGCCCTCGCATCGGCAAGCTGCAACGGCGGCGTCGCCCGAACGCTGAGGACGCCCTTCATCGAGAACCGCGTCTCACCCACGCTGTTGAGCGGGCCGGCCATCAACCTCGTCGCGAAGCTCCCGGCTACCACGGACCCCTGCGGCCGAATTACGTTCGGAGTTGCCAACATCAGCGACGATCGCCAGGCGGTAGCCAGGGCCGATTACCGCCCTACCGCGAAGCACAGCGTGTTTGCCCGTTATCTGGCCGCCAACTTCGTGTCGCCCGATCCTTATTCGCTCGCGCCGAACGTTCTCCAAACCGGCGCCGCCAGCGGTGCTTCCTACGGCCAGGATATTCTGGCGCAATCTGCTGCCCTTGGCGAAACCTATCTCCTTAGCCCGAACACCATCAACTCCTTTCGGGCGACATTCAACCGGTCTTCCGTCCAGCGGGTCGGCTCGAGCTTCTTCTCCGGACCGGACCTCGGCGTGAATATGCATACCTTCTTCCCGAAGTACGTGAACATCGTTGCGACCGGTTTCTTCACGGTCGGAACCAATACATCATCCGACGCCCGGTATCACACCAACACTTATCAACTCGGCGATGACCTAAGCTTCATTCGTGGGCGCCATCAGCTCGCCTACGGCGTTAGCGCCGCCCGCTGGGGCTCGGAAAGCCTTGCAGGAGTTTTTGGCTCCGGCATCTTTACGTTTAGCGGCGGCGCCATGGGAAATGGCCTGGCCGACCTGATGCTCGGCAATGCCGCCAGTTTTCAACAAGGGGCACCGGCTGGTCTCTTCATGCGTGAGTACTATTTGGGGCTCTACGCGCAGGACTCGTGGAAGGCCGGGCGGGGCTTGACCCTCAGTTACGGTGTTCGTTGGGAGCCCTACTTGCCGCCACAGATCAACGACGGCCACATTGGACACATCGACCCGAACGCTTTCCTGGAAGGCCGCCACACGACTGTGTACAAGAACGCCCCGAATGGAATCTTCTATCCCGGTGATCCGGGCTTTCCTTCCCGCGCCGGCGTGCATTCACATTTAAGTCAATTTGCCCCGCGAGTTGCCGTAGCCTGGGACCCCAAAGGAGACGGCCGCACTTCCATCCGCGCGTCGTACGGGATCTTCTACGATCTTCTGCCTGCGCAGACGCACCTCAACACGATTGCCGCCAATCCCTGGGTCGGCAGAACCACGGTCACAGGCGTGAACTTCGCCAATCCCTGGCAGAACCAGCCTGGCGGAGATCCGTTCCCACTGCCTCCGTTCAGCCCGGATTCCGCCTTCGGGCCAGGCGGCACCTTCGTCACGTGGGACTACAATATGCGTCCTACGTACGTCCAATCGCGCAACCTGACGGTCGAGCGGCAGATCGGGGAGAACTGGCTGGTATCGGCGAGTTATCTCGGGAATCAGTCGACCCACCTGGTCTCACCCCAGGCACTCAACCCCGCTGTCTTCCTGGGCAACACACCAGCCTGCACTCTCAACGGAATCACCATCTCTGCGTGCAACACCACTGCCTCTACCGCGCAACGCCGCAGATTCTCTCTGCTCAACCCGTCGCAAGGCCAGTACTTCGGCGATGTCACTTACGAAGATTTCGGTGGCACCGGCAACTACAACGGATTACTCGTGTCGGTCGAGCGGCGCGTCCACCGCGGTGTCACCATCAATGCGAATTACACCTGGTCCCACTGCATCAGCGACTATGTATTCGACTCCGTGCCAACTGCCGGCCAAGACTATACCAAACCCGACAACCGGCACTTTGACCGCGGCAATTGCAACTCATCTGGCGTCGACCGCCGGCAGATCCTGAACGTCTCGACTATCGTCGAAACGCCGAGGTTCTCCGGACTTTGGCTGGGGATGCTGGCGAGCCGCTGGAGAGTCTCGACTATCATCACCGGTCAAACCGGCAGTTGGCTGAACGTGACGACAGGGTCGGTCGACTCCGCCCTGAGCGGGATTGCAAACCAGCGCGCCAACCAGATCGCGTCCGATATCCACGGCGCCGGTTTCAGCCATTACCTGAGCCCGTCGGCATTCGCACTGCCAGCCATTGGCACTGCCGGCAATCTAGGCGCTGGAAGCGTCGAAGGTCCGGGATTCGTCGCTGTCAACATGAGCCTTTCCAGAGCGTTCAGCATTCGGGAGCGGGGACGTTTGGAATTCAGGGCCGAGGCTTCGAACATCCTGAACACGGTTAACTTCGGCAATCCCAACACGAGTGTCGGCACCAGCGCATTCGGGCAGATCACCACAACGGCTGGCGGGGCGGGGTCCGGGTTCGTCGCTCCGGGCGATCCGCGGATCATGCAATTCGCGGTCAAGTATATCTT
>JAIQFL010000025.1 GCA_020073365.1 Terriglobia bacterium
TCGAACGGGTCGCGTCAAAACCGTAGGAGTCGCCCCCACCTCACGATGCGCACCTTTGGTGCGGATGATGGAAAACCACCCCGCACGCCTGCGGCGTGGATGATATCGCCTGCTCCTCTACTCCCACCAAAGGAACACGCCTTCGGCGTGGATGACGACCCTCTGTCCCGCATTCCCGTTCCCAGTCCCGTTCTCGGCGCGGGTCAGTTCAGTCAAGCGCTATTGGGTCACTCTTGCCAAGCACCGAAGCGAAGCTGTTTACGCTGGTAAATAACGCGAACCAGACCGAGGAATTCATGAACGTACTGGAAAAGCTCCGCAAAGAGTGGAGAAGGCTTCTAATACTGTTGAAGGACTGCTTGGGGTGCAATAATTTCGACGTTCCTCCCGAGGCTTCCGGCTTTTGACCCATAGCCTGGAAATACGTTCCAGGGCCACCGCGTGGCCTAGGAGTTGCGCTCGGGGTCCTCGGCAAACTGTCACCGACGCCGAGCATCGTCCACGCCCCGTCCAGGCTGGAGTGTTTACGATAGTTGCCGCCCGCCGCCTCGCCGCACCGCCTTCAGCTTGTACAACCCCGGCAGGCCGAAGGCCAGCATCACCACCGAGCCCAACGCCTGCGCGACGAGGATATATGCCAGGGCCTCGTCGCGGCCGATTCCGAACGGCGTCAGCACCGTTACGGCAACGAATTGGTAAATGCCGACGTAGCCGGGGGTGGACGGCAGGGCGCTGCCCAGGCCCAGGCCGGACAACAACAGCAACGCCACCCGGAACGAGATCGTCAACCCCAGAGCCCGGGACCCGGCGATGACGCCACAGGCATCCGATACCCAAATCACTACCGTCAGGAGCACAAACCCCGTCAGGCGGCTCCAGTCATGGAAGGCGCGAAGTCCCAATAGGATCTGCTCGGCTAAGTGCAGCAGGCGGGTCCGCAAGCCTTCCGGCATCGGAATGCGCCGCAACAAGTCTTCGACCAGCCCGCCCGTATGCGGCAGCAATAGGATCGCGACCGCGCCGGCGCCGGCGACCATCGCCATCGTTTTGAAAAGCCCCTGCATCCATTGCGGCTTGGGGTTCACTCCCAGCAGGATCAGCGAACTCCAGAGGACCAGGGCGATCACGTCCATCAGGCGCTCGCTGAGCGCGGTGGTCAGCACGTACGTCTTGCTCAGGGACGAGCGGTTGCTGATGAGAAAACTCCGGATCAGTTCTCCCGCCCGCGCCGGGAGGAAGTTATTGCCGAGGTACCCCGCCATGTTGGCCCAGAAGACCGTGCCCACGCTGAACCAGGTCTCGGCATTCAGCAGAATGCGCCAGCGTAGCGCGCGCAGGAAAAAGGAGGTGCTGATAAACGCGGCGGCGGCGGCGAGGTAGCGCCATTGGGCGCCCGCGATCGTCCGCCCCACGCGGCCCCAGTCCACACCGCGCACGGAGAAGTACAGCAGCACGCCGGCCAGCAGACTGGAGAGCACCCACGACCATACCCTCGGCCGCGTTCTCCCGTCCGCGGGCAGACCGTCAAGACTTTTGATGGGGACGCTCCTCTTCCATAAAGTAGTAAGAAATCATGTGCAGGACCACCATATGGAGGTCTTCGATTCGTCCGGTGTGGGTATGGGCGATCTGAATATTGAGTTGCGCCAGAGGCCCCAACCGGCCGCCCTTCTGTCCCGAGAGAGCGATGGTCCGGCAGCCTATGGAGTTGCCGTATTCCACCGCGCGCAGGACATTGGGAGAGTTGCCGGAACTGCTGATGGCGATCACCACGTCCCCGGGCTCGGCGAAATTCTTCAATTGCTCGGCGAACACGCATTCGTAGCTGACGTCGTTGGAGTAGGCCGTGATGGTGGGTAACGAATCGGTGAGCGCCAGGATGCGGAAGCGCGCAGGCCGGCCGTAGCTGGCGCCTTTGACCAGGTCGGTGGTGAAATGCGATGCGGTGGAGGCGCTGCCGCCGTTCCCGCACACGAAAATACGGCTCCCTTTGTCGCGGGCCTGGGCCAGGATCTCGATCGCCCGGCCTACTTTTTCGAGGTCGATGGATTCAATCGCCTGCAGCAACTCGCTTTTGTACTGTTGTGGAAAAATCATGGACTAAACCAGTAATAGCACTGGGCGGGCTGTGTATGCGGCTGCCTGGTTTCTCAAGAGATAGCGGAGCCGATCAGTTGCGTGTGAGCCAGGAGATCCGGAGATTCTCGACTGGCTTGAAGTCCGGGTCGCCGGTCAGCAATTCGGCCTTTCGCGATAGCGCGAGGGCCGCAGCGAAAGCGTCAGCGTACGACATGCCGTACCGGCTCTTCAGATCCGCCGCATCCCAGATGGTATCTGTATCCGGCGCGATCAGAATGAGCGGCAGGCTTGGCAGACGGCGCTTAAACCACAGAGCCTTGTCCCGGCTATGCCGCTTGGCAAGTACATAAAAGACCTCGCCCGCATTGATCGTACTGAAGAGAAGCTGGACAGTGCCAGCTTGGGCATCTTCCATAAGACGGCGAACTTCGTCCGCAGCGGGTTGCTCGTTCTTAATCCAGGCCATCACGGCCCAAGAGTCAACCACAACGGTCTTCAAGCTGTTTGTCCAGTTCCCTTTCTTCTTCAAGGGCTTGAATCAAATCGCCGCCCGTTACCATGCCCTGCATGTCGCGCCAGTCGGCGGTCTTGGACAAAACAACCTCCTGGCCGCGAACCTCGAGGTTCAGTTTCGTTCCCTCTTCCAGGCCGAGTTGCTCACGAACCTGCTTGGGAATGACCACCTGTCCCTTGGATGAGATGGTAATCGTCTCCATATTTAGATCTTACCATCAGTAAGACAGATCTGATCGAACTTATCCGTTGTGCGTCTTGTCCATGTCTTGGCGTAGCCACTTTTGGGACGTATGCGCTGTTTTTTGCCCACCGTTTTAGTCAAGAACTACCTGAAATCAACAGCTTATGTTCATGCGGCGCTCCGCGGCACGATCTCTTTGCGGACCGCCGCTTCAAATTCGTCGCGCGCGATTTCGAGATCGTAGTGGGCCTGCATGTTGATCCAGTATTCGGCCGTAGTTCCAAAGTAACGCGCGAGACGCAGGGCGGTCTCTCCGGTTATGCTACGCGTACCGGCGACGATAGCGCCGATCCGGTTAGCGGGAACGCCGATCGCGTGGGCCAGTTGATTCATGCTGAGGCCCAGATCGACCAGGGTTTCTTTCAGAATTTCTCCAGGATGAACCGGGGGCAGTTTCTTCGGCACGGAAATCCTCCTCAGTAATCCACTATTTCGACTTCGTAAGCGCTTCCTTCGTCCCATCGAAAGCAGATGCGGTATCGATCGTTGATCCGGATGCTGTGTTGTCCGAGCCGGTCTCTTTTCAATGTTTCCAGCCGGTTGCCTGGCGGAATCAAAAGATCGCGCAATGTGGCCGCGGTGTGCAATGCCACCAGCCGCCGAATCGCCACGGATTCGATATTGCCGAAACGAGCAACCCGTTCACGCCGGAATAACCGTTCTGTATCGGGGCAGCGGAACGACCGGATCACAGTTTCGAGCCATTATTACATTTTACGTAAAGCGTATGCCCATTATAAGCTGCTTCGCTACCCCTTGACCCCGCGCCGGCAAATCCACAACAGGCAGGAATGCCCGTGTTACTTGCGCCGCGCCGTGATTACGGCCTCTCCGCACCAGTTCCGCAGCGGGGGCGCCAGGGCCAGCAAGGCCCCATCGATCCGCTCCAGCGCGCGGACCAAAGCCCGGGCCCAGGGTTTCTCGAAGCGCCCGCGAAGCAGGCGCTTTCCCATCGCCAGCAGGTTTCGGGTCTCCACGCGAACCTCGGAAAAGAACGGGGCCAGCGCCCTCAATTCCGCCTGCGACAGGATGATGTCCTCGCCCTGCTCCGCGGCTTCCCCCCGGATGGCCGCATGCAGCTTACGCGCGGTGTTGAGCAACGGATTGCCGCCCCAGGTTTCGCAAAGCACCAGGCGCGACCCGGGCTTCATGATGCGTGCGAGCTCCTCCACCGCACCGGGATATTTCAGCGTGTGGTGCAACGCGGCACAGGCAAACACCAGGTCGAATTCTCCGGGGCCCAACATATTCAGACAACTGGCATCGGCGGCGATCCCGCGAACATCCACTCCGGAAGCCTGGGCGCGCTTCAGTCCCAGTTCGACGGCGGTTGGGGAAAGGTCCAGGAGTGTGACGGCGGCCCCCTCGGTCGCCATCCAGATCCCGAAATCCGCGGGACCGCAGCCGTAGTCGAGGACCTTCCTTCCCGGCAGCGGCTCGGCTTCGAGCGCCCGCATGGAGGCGCGATACAACCAGGCGCGCTCGTAGAACGGATGCGCGGGACTCTCGATATTGCCTTCGAGGACTTGGCGATCGATGCGCAGCGCGTGGTCCGGCAGCGTCAAGAACTGCGCGTACTGGCCGTCGTAAAATCCGCGTTCCAGGTCGGAGGTGACCACGGTCTTACCCGCCCCAGCCATCAGTGGCTCGCGCCGGAGCAGAGAGCGTACGCCTTCTCGGCCTCTGCGGCGAATTCCGCGTACCACGGCGACTGCTTGATGACCTCCGGATACAGCTTCGTCGATTCCGCGTACGCAGAGCAGTACCGCCGTGAATCCCCAATCTTCCTGTACGCCGCACCGATGCCCGAAAGCGAGGTCGCCAGTGCCACGGTCCGGAGTGACTGCGTCTGTAGCCGCTCCCCAACCGATCTGGCTTCCTCATAACTCGCCAGCGCCTGGCGCGCCGACACATTCAATTGCAAGTCTCCCAGGCGCCGCAGAATGTATGCCAGCCGTTCCTGTGCCCGCATCTCCTTGGGATCTGCCGCTACTAGCTCCCGCCGGAGCACCAGCGCCGTTTGCGTGTATTCAATGGCCTTCGGAATATCGTTCTTCCGCTCGTAGTACTCGCCCCATTGGCTGAGGTCGATCGCGAGATCCATTTTGTGTTCCGGATCGTTCGGCGCTTCGCGAACGCAAGCTGCGTCCAGTTCTTCGGCCCGCTTCAGATGTGCGAAAGCGCCATCGGCATCCCCTTTGGTGTTCAGAGCTCCCCCGATGTACTTGTGCGCGAGGGCGGCGTTGCGCATGCGGTTCGGGGCCAGCATCTCTTCGAAAACGGATGCCTCTTCCCGGATATAGGAAAGTGCATCCTCGTCGGTGGCAAACACTGCGGCGCACTGGAGCGCAGTCCCCAGTTGAAGCTGGGCGTTCTCGTTCTGGGAGCCGGAGCGGGCCCGTTCCCGTGCGACCTGGAGCGCTTCCATGGCCTTCGATGCGCCTTTAGCCTTTTGATTTGCCGCCAGAGATCCATACGCCTGCGCCGTCAGAGCATCCACCATCAATCGCTTCGCCTCATCCGAAGACTGTCCCGCAATCAGCTTTCGGGCCAGCCGCTCTGCCTTGCCGTAGCTCTCCAGCGCTGCCGCCAGGTCGCCGAGGTTCTGCCTGTTCGGATTCCCCTGGGCGCCAGTGTCTGTGTAGCCGCCATCCAGCAGGCGCGCGATGCTCGGATGTGCGAGATCCGCAAGAATCTGCCGTTCATGCAGGAAACGGCGCACGATCTCCTGGCGGGTATCCAGTCCCGCACTGATCATCTTGATTGCCACCTGCTGCCGAAACTGCCCGTCATCGCGCTCGGCACGAAAGACGCTGCCCATCCCGCCGGCGCCGACATGATCGACGATGCGATAAGGACCGATGCGCGGCGCCCGCGCGGCTGCCGGTTCCAGGAAATCGGCGGCAGCGTGGTGGGCGCGGAGCAGCGATTCTACTTCCGCGCGCAAATCGGGATCGTGCCCATACTCGCGAGCGAGGAAAGCTGCCTGCTCCGATTCCGCGAGCTCGAGCGCGGCAGCGAAGGCCGTCTCCACGTCGCGGCGAATACCTGGGCTCATGACAGGTCCTCCCCGCTCATGTTGCGGTACAGCCATGCTCTAGACGAGCGGCATGTGCTCGTCCAGAGCCGCGCGATCGCCCCCGCCCCAACGCCCCAGGAGCCGGGTGATCTCATGACTCCCCATGATTCCAGGAATATTATCACGGACCGCATCTCGCGTGGCCCCGTCGAAATTTCCTCGACAGCGGGAGAAATCCATGTCCCGCCGCCGGGAATTGCCGTGAGTAGCTGCTGCGATTCAAGGTTCCGGTCTCATGGGCAGCGGCAACGGAGGAGCGGGGTTCGATGTGAATTTGATCATAGTATATTTGCCAAGCCCCGTAGGGGCGAAGCGGACTCCCAGGCGCCCAGGCACGGCATTCATTGGCGCGATAATGAGGCCATGGCCCTGCCGGGTGGAGCGCGGGCGCCCTCGTGCGTTCTTGTTCTTGTGATGACCCGGATCCTTCTCTCGGCGCTTCGGGCGGGGCAAGAGAACGGCGCCCCTCCCCCGACTACCGCACAGGAGTACCTGCGGCGCGGCGAGGAACGCGCGGGAGCGCACGACTATGACGGCGCCATCGCGGATTACAACATGGCTCTACAGTTGAAGTCCGATTATGCGGAGGCGTATAACGACCGCGGCCACGCTTACTACTGGAAGGGGGATCATCCCAAAGCAATTGCCGACTTCACACGGGCGATCCAATTGCGGCCGGCCTACCCCAACGCCTTCAACAATCGTGGAGCCGCCTATATGGCGAGCGGCCACTCTCGACGTGCGGTCGCCGACTTCGATCAGGCCCTGAAGCTAAAGCCGGATTTCCGGAATGCTTATGTGAACCGCGCGAATGCGCTTGGATTCCGGCACTGGCGCCAGTCCTTGAATGATTTTCATCGAGCCGGGATGCATCCGGAACGGACGGCGGCATTGGCCGGGGGTGGAATGCTGCTGCTGGCCGGGGCCGGCGCATTCGCACTGGTAAGACTCCGAAGGCGGTTGGCCGGCGATGGCCATCGGCGATAAAGGAACAGTCCGGCCTTTCTCGCCGCTGTGAGCCTGTCCGGGAATTTAGGTTTCGCCCAAGGCCGACTGTTTTTCGGTCCAGACCCGCTTCAAGCCGAAAGGCAGGGGAATGGGCTTGGCCAAATCGTATGACTCCGGCTGGTGCGACCCAATGGACTGAAGCACGTCGGTCATGATTTTGTTCGAAAGCAGCTTGCCATCCGGGCCGTGCACATCTTTCAACGCGAAGGTGAAAGAACCATTCCTGGATTCGAAGTGCGCGGTCACCCGGAGGGCCTGCTTGCCGCTCAGCAGCGGGCGCAGGGGTTCCGGAAGGATCTCCGGATTCCACCGTTTTACGACATCAAAATCGATTTCGACCACGCCCGAAACGTCATTTTTGGGAAGCAGCGTGACCGTTAGGGCACTGATTCCCGGCCGGGGCCTATTGCGCAACGAGTACGCCAGATATTCGTTGACCGCCCGTTCCGGGATCTCGAATCCGAGCTTCTGCCCGGGATCCCTGCCGTTCTGATCGAACTTCGCCAGCGAGGCCAGGAGATCCAGGATCTGCATGGCACCCTGCGTGGATTGGCCGGACGGAGGCGCGCTCACCGTGGACGGGATCGCGGCGGCAGCCTGAACTGTCTTGGGAGCGGCGGGAGTGGCAGCGGGGGCTTGGGCGGAAGTGCCGGATGGAGATCCGAGGACCGCGAGCAAGCCTAGGGCGGAGGCTGCTGTCCGTGCGAGGAGGGTGGTCCTGAAAAACCGGGATTGGAATGCCATATGTGCCTAAACGACTGACGAAGCCGTCCGCCGTTCCGTGGGAAGATAGCGCCCTTCAGACACTTAAGCCTACCGCAACACGTAGCCCCTTCGGCAAATGGGGTGGGACAGGTGGGGCAGACGCTCCTCGTCCGCGCGCAACCGGGGTACCCTCTGGGTCATCGTGCTCTTCCTGGCCCCCCGCCACCTTTTCGACCCTGTAGCGGTCGCTCACTCTGATATCACCACAATTTCGATAGACTTTAGGATGATTGTTGGGATACGATGGAAATGTCAAACATTCCGAGGGGCGATACCCGCATGACATTCCTGATTGGCTTCGTCGTCGCGATGGCCGTGGGACTCACCGGAGTCGGCGCAGGCTCCATCACTGCGCCGGTTTTGATCCTGCTTTTCGGAACCACGCCGGCGGACGCTGTGGGAACGGCACTGGTCTACGCGGCGGTGATCAAACTGGCGGTTGCGCCCGTGTATTTTTGGCGCAAACAGGTGAGCCTGCGGGTCTTGACGTTGCTCTGTTGCGGAGGAGTTCCCGGGGTGCTGGCGGGGGTAGCCCTGATCGATGCGCTGGATGGGAAACGGTATGAGAACCGCCTCCTGATGCTGGTGGGCGCCACGGTCGCGATCATGGCTCTTTTCAGCCTCTATCGTGCCGTGGCGAAGCACGCGCCCACCGTAGGCCGCGACCGTCCCGCCTGGCTCCCCTGGATTGCCGCCGCGATCGGCGCCGAGGTGGGGTTCTCGTCGGCCGGGACGGGGGCGCTGGGCTCCCTGGTGCTTCTCAATCTGACGTCTCTTGCGCCGGCGCAAGTGGTGGGAACGAGTATCTTATTCGGTCTGATTCTTTCCCTGATTGGCGGCGGTTTGCACCTGACGGCCGGCCATTACAACGGGGCCATTCTCTGGCAGTTGCTCGCCGGCGGGCTTGCGGGCGTATTCGTGGGCGCCAATTTGTCCACGGTATTGCCTGCCCGTCCCCTGCGGATCGCTCTCTCTGCATGTCTCTCGGGCCTGGGCATGCAGCTTTGCTGGAAGGCATTTGCCTGAGGACTGAGCCGGTCCTGCATGTCTCCGTGCAGGAGTGGACGTAACGTGGGATTACGGCTAGGAACAAGGCCACGCCGGAGTTGCCGGCCGCTTTGCAGAGAGCCGTTATCCAGACTGGCAAGCGGTAAACCCTCCCGCAGGGCCAGGTCAAGGTAGGCGGCGTCGTAGACGGTAAGCCCGTGACGGTCAGCCAGGCGGAACACGCCGTCATAGGAAACCGGATCGGCCAACCGGATGGGCAGGCCTTTGATGGACTCGAAGAAATCCTGGGCGTCGGCGCGGGTGATGCGCTTGCGCCGCAATCCCATCAGGACGCTGTTGCGCACTTCATAGGCCCACAGGCGTGGCGCTACGGCTTCGAGCGGGGCGGAGATGGCCCGGAGAATGGCGTTCGTGTAATCGTTGCGCTCATCTGGAAAGCACCATGCGGCCGCAAGCGATGAGTCAATGACGAGGGCGGCCATCAGGGGCGTCCATGATTGATGTAATCATGAACAGTCCAGCCTTCGGGATCGGGCTTCACGCGTTTTTGCAGTTGGAGAATGCGGGCCGCCGCTTCCTGGGGGGAGCGTGGCGCGGATGAAGGCGCTTCCTCTTCGGCGAGTTTCTGCAACCATGCTTCCAGCGTCAGGCCCTGCGCCGCCGCTTTCGCCTTGAGCGCCGCCGCCTGTTGATCCGGAAGTTCTATCACAGTCATAGGCCAAAAACTCCTGCTATCTCTTCTCAGCGTAGAGGATATACGGCCGCTTGTCACGAATTCGGTATTACCGAACTGCACCCCCACTCCCCTGTCCCGCAAAAAACTCCGCAATCGCGCCGGCAATACGCTCGCTGGCGTGGCCGTCGCCGTAGGGGTTGTGGATGCGGGATGTGCGGCGGTACTCCTGTTCATCGTCCAGCAGCCGCGCCGCTTCGGCGACGATCTTCCGCGGGTCCGTCCCTACCAGTTTCACGGTGCCGGCGTCCACGGCTTCGGGCCGCTCCGTGCGTTCCCGCATCACCAGCACCGGTTTGCCCAGGGAGGGCGCCTCTTCCTGGATGCCGCCCGAATCGGTGATCAGCAGCCAGGCACGGCGCATCAGATCGACAAATGAGGTGTAATCCAGGGGCTCCATGAGCACGATATTGGCTCGTCCACCGAGCCTCCCGGTGACCGGATCGAGGACGTTGGGGTTGCGGTGCACGGGATACACGATCTGGACATCCGGCCGTTCCGACAGCTCAGCCAGGGCCTCACAAATGTTCTCGATGCCCTCCCCGAAGCTCTCCCGCCGGTGCGCCGTCACCACGATGAGTCTTTTGCCGGCATCCAGCCAGGGCCAATGGGGTGTGGGGAGCTTTCCCCGCTCCAGCAGGCCGGCGACGTGCAGGACGGCATCGATGCCCGAATTCCCGGTGACAAAAACCCGTTCGCTGGGAATCCCCTCCACCAGCAGATTGCGGCGGGCACCCTCGGTGGGCGCAAAGTGCAGAGCGGCCAGACGCCCGGTGACCAGGCGGTTCATCTCTTCGGGGAAGGGCTGCGCCAGATCGCCTGTGCGCAGACCAGCCTCCACGTGCGCCACCGGGATGCGCCGGTAAAACGCGGCCATGGAGCCCGCCATCGTGGTGGTGGTGTCGCCTTGGACCACTGCCATATCGACCCCTTGCTCCGCCAGGATCGGGTCCAGCGCCGCTAATGCCCGGGCCGTGATCTGGGCCAGAGTCTGGCCGGGTGTCATTAAATCCAGGTCGAAATCCGGAGACACCTCAAAGCACTCCAGCACCTGGTCGAGCATGGCGCGATGCTGCGCGGTCACGCAGACCTTCACCTGGATGCCATCGCTCCAGGCCCGCATGTACTGGATGACCGGGCAGAGCTTGATGGCCTCTGGCCGTGTGCCAAATATAAAGAGTACCTGTTTCACGCGAACATCCAGTGTAACGTCCGGATCGAGACGAGCAAGGCTGAGATCAGAAGTATGTTCCAGAGGGCCGAAACCTCTCCCAGGAGTTACTTGAGGACCGGCGTCAGGAAGACGTCCGAGAGGATGAGTAGTCATCGCGGCCGGCAAAAGCCGGCTGACAATTGACAGACGACGAAAGACGATCGTCTGTCCCACCGGGCGCTGCCGCCCACGCCTACCAGCGTCCCCAGCGCCTCTGTGGACGACGCTCCGGCGCCGGCGCCGCCTTTTCCTGTACCGAGACGAGCACGCCCATCTCCTTCAGCTTTTTGATTAATCCCGGACGCTGCTTGCCGGGGTCCTGGTATTCCAGAACGGTATCGGTCAACGCAACGGCACTACCCTTCGCCAAGCCGATAATGCGCAGCGCCGTCTCGTGGTCCGGGCAGCGGATGAGCATGACGGATTCGAAACTTACTTTTCTGCACTGCGTGAACCAGCCTTGGATTTCCCGCCGCACGTTGCCCGGTACTTCCCGCGTGCACACCCGCTCCAGGATTTCGAGTACGGCCTGCGCGGTCATCCCCGCCGCGGCGGCGGCGAAGATGGATTTCTTCGTGATCTGAAACAGCGCGCCCATCTGCCGGCCGCGACGCTCGGCAAAACGGCCCATCTCCGCTTCTGCGGCCGGCGATTCTCCCAGGAACGTCACCTCGAAGTTCGGTTGCACGATCACCTGCGAATCCGCGGTTGCCGACCATTGCCAGTGATTCGCCTGGCCCAGGAAATAACGGCCCGCCGGGGTGAGCGCAATCGACAATCCCTCCTTGCCCCGGCCCACGCGAACACCGCCCAGCGGCAATAAACGCACGCGCACGAAATGGCGTACGGTGTCGCTCCAAAGCTTCTGTAGCTGTTCCGTGTCGGGATAATTCAGGTACCTGGAATCGATCGCAAAGTACGCGGCCTTGTCTTTGCGGAAGATTTCCAGCAACGGGTTCGCCGTGCGGCTGAAGGCCACGATTTCCTCGAGGGGAAAGAACCCGTCGCCCTGCAGGGACCGGAACGGCTGCATGATCGCCGCAGGGATGTCGGGCGGCGGTTTCATGGTCGTGCTGACGTATAACCACGACCCGGCGGAGCCAATCTGCGCTCCTTCGAAATCGCGAAAGGCGGCCACGGTTTGTTTGCGGTCCAGAACGCCATCCATGAGTACGCGCAGGCGATCCCCCATAGGGAGGCCCAGCCACTCGCGGCCTCGCGCACTGACCGCCATGTGCTCCGGCGGATGTCCCTTCTCCTCGACCAGACCAAAGGTGCGCACATACGACACCGTAGTGTGCAACCGCGTCTCAGGCTCCATGCCGAAGTCTTCCTCCACCCATTTGGGCAGCGGGTGGAGGGTGGCCGCCAACTCTCGAACCGTTTTAGCGAACAACTGGCTGTCGTTGGCTCTCAGGCGTAGAGGTTCGGTGCCGCAGGCCACCAGCAGCGCCGTCATGTCTTCCACCAGGAAACAGGGGGCGAACGTTTTGGTGGGTGCTACATTCCGGGGCGGCGGTACGTCGGCCAGCGCAACGTGAGCGGTTATACCAGGCCACACTCCTATAAGGGCATCCATGGTATCGGGAGCGAGCGCGGCAAACAGCAGCGCGTAGCGCAAGCCCGCGTGCAAGGCCGCGCTCAACACTTCCGGATCGCTCGCCAGCGCGGGAAGATCGCGCAGGGCAACGTGGCCGCCGTGCGCCATCAGCCATTGGACGATCGCCTGGGCTGCGCTTAAAACTTCGGCGCTCGCGAACAGGGTCGAAGTCCCGGGAGTCACGTAGGGCAATTCCCATTCCCCGCTTTTGGCGTTCAGGAAATCTTCCACCCAGTCGGGGGCCGTGACCTGGCGGAAGAGAACCAGGTTCCGATCCGCGTAACCCACGGTGGAGTCGTTCCGCAAGGCCCCCCGTTCGTCCACGTCGAGGAGTCCATCCAGATATCCGGAAAAGGTTGTCGGCCCGGAGGTGTGGAACACCGGATGGCTGCGGAGGACGCGCAAGACACGGATGAATTCCTGCCGCGTGGGCGCAATGGCACAGCGGCCGTTGGGGGAGGGCGGCAACAGAAAACCCGCATCGATCAAAACCTGGAGAGAATTGCCGAGGACCAAGGCGGAGCAGCTTTGGGCCGGGCGCTCGATGGAAGCCAGGCCCCGCCGGGCCGCCAGCGGAAGGGGTTCGTAATGCGGCAAAATCGAGAGGAAATCGCGCAGGTTCTCGGGCGTGAGTTTCATGATGCTGCCGGAAGGCCCCGCTCGCCGGCATCCACGTCGGCGTCGATGATGGAGTAGGAGTATCCTTGCTCGCACAGGAATAATTGCCGCTTCAAAGCAAAATCCTGTTCCACGGTATCGGCGCTGACCACCGAATAGAAGTGCGCCTGGTTGCCTTTCTGTTTGGGGCGCAGGATTCTCCCCAGCCGTTGTGCCTCCTCCTGCCGGGATCCGAAGGTGCCGGAGATCTGTATAGCCACCGACGCCTCCGGCAGATCCACCGCGAAGTTCGCCACTTTGGAAACCGCCAGCACACGGATGCCGCCTTCTTTGAAGCGGGCGAACAGTTCGTCGCGCTTGCGCTGCGGGGTGTTCCCCGTCAGTACCGGGAGGCCCAGCGGGCCGGCCACCTTTTCGAGTTGATCGAGATACATCCCGATGACCAGCACCGGCTCGTCGGGATGCCGCTCCAGAAGGAGCCGCACGATGTCGAGCTTTCCCGGGTTCTCGGCGGCAATCCGGAATTGGTCGCGGGATTCGGCCACCGCATAGTCCATGCGCAGCGCCGCGGGCATGGGCAGCCGGACCTCGGTACAGTGCGCTGTGGCGATCCAGTTCTGGCTCTCCAGCACCTTCCAGGGCACGTCTGCTTTCTTGGGGCCGATGAGGGCGAACACATCGTCCTCGCGCCCGTCCTCGCGAACCAGCGTGGCGGTTAAACCCAGCCGGCGGCGCGCCTGCAGTCCGGCGGTGACGCGAAACACCGGCGCGGGCAGCAGATGCACCTCGTCATAAATAATGAGGCCCCAGTTGCGGCTGTCAAATAGTTTCAGGTGCGGGTAGTCGGAGTCCTTGTTGGGGCGCCAGGTCATGATCTGGTAGGTGGCCACGGTGACTTCGCGCACCTGCTTCAAATCGCCGGTGTACTCGGCGATCTGTTCCTCCAGCAGCGACGTTTTGTCCAGCAGTTCGGCGATCCACTGGCGGGTGGCGGTGACGCTCGTGGTCAGCACCAGCGTGGAGGTGGCGAGGCGCTCCATGCAGGCCATGGCGACGATGGTCTTCCCCGCTCCGCAAGGCAGCGTGATGACGCCCGAGCCTCCGCGGGCGCTGCCCCCCGCATGGAACGCCGCCGCCGCCTCCCGCTGGTAGGGGCGCAACGAAAACGGTTGCCCCGATCGCGTGAGGGCGCGGAACGACAGCGGCAGCGCTTCGCCTTCGCTATAGCCGGCGAGATCCTCGGCGGGAAAACCGATTTTGATGAGCGCCTGTTTGATGTCGCCGCGGGCGGCGGGGCTGACTGCGAATTCCAGCGCCGACCAGCGCTGTCCTAACCAGGGCATCACGTGTTTGCTGCGGGAAATCTGTTCGGCGAGCGCCTCCTCGTTGGCTTGAAGCACCAGGCCGCGCTCGTCGCGCAGCAGCTTCACCCGGCCGTACCGCGAGGCAAAATCGCGGATCTCGATGAGCACGTGCTCCGGGACCGGGTACTTGGAAAACCCGACGAGCGTTTGGGCGATCTCCTCGACGGTGACGCTGGCCGCACAGGCATTCCAGATGGAGAGCGGGGTGATGCGGTAGGTGTGGACGTGCTCGGGAGCCTTCATGAGCTCCGCAAAACGGGACAGGCCATCGCGGGCCGCGGCATAATGCGGGCTGGCTACTTCGGCCAGGACCGTGTGATCGCCCTGCACGATCAGCGGATTCTCTGGTTTAAAGGCCGTGGTGACGGACATAGAACTCGGGCGGGGGAGTAATGGTAGGGTAGCACTTTCGCGGCGGCGGCAGAAAGAGGGCGGCGAGATCCCGACGGACCAGTCTAACGGCATCCTAATCTAACACGGCACCTCGCTCCTGGGATGTACTACCGTAGGTCCGGGGGCGGCAGCATAACTCGAACAGACGGCGGGTCGGAGGAACCGCTATGATTGGAGACATGGGCACGGTCCATATTACCGAAGCCGAACTCGCCCGCGATGTTCACGCCATCCTGGCCAAGGTCCAGCAGGGTGTCGAAGTGGTCGTGGAGCAAGACCACCGGCCTGTGGCGGTCCTCCGGCCTCTCAACCGGAGTGGACGGCTCGTCTCGGACATCCTTCGGGAAGCCCGGCAGCGCAACTCAACGGTCACGCTTGACGAGGACTTCGGCAAGGACCTGGAAGAGATTATCGCCAGCCAGCAGGAGCCATGGAATCCGCCATCCTGGGAATAGTGCTCGACTCCAGCGCGCCTACATCGAAGAACTGGTCGATCTGGTTCCCATCCATCCCGCGACGAGACAGACGGCGTTCCTGGTCGGCCAGATCCAAGGGCAGGAAGCGGTCAAGGGAAATGTGCTGCCTTTCAACGATCTTATGATCGCCGCTGCTGCTATCGAGCAGGGCTACGCCGTCCTGACCGAGAATCTCCGTCACTTCCAAAAGATTCCTGGCCTGACCGTACTCACCCTTTAAATCGCCTCACCACTGCTACCAGGGCGCCACGTGTTTGCTGCGGGAAATCCGTACGGCCAGGGCCTCTTCGTTGGCCTGGAGCACTAGCTAGGCCGCGCTCGTCGCGCAGGAGTTTCACCCGGCCGTACCGCGAGGCGTAATCGCGAATCTCGAAGAGCACGTGCCCCGGGGCCGGGTACTTGGAAAATCCGATGAGCGTTTGGATGATCTCCTCGACGGTGACACTGGCCGCGCAGGCATTCCAGATGGAGAGCGGGGTGATGCGGTAGGTGTGCACGTGCTCGGGAGCCTTCATGAGCTCCGCAAAACGGGACAGGCCATCGCGGGCCGCGGCATAATGCGGGCTGGCTACTTCGGCCAGAATGGTGTGATCGCCCTGCACGATCAATGGGTTCTCTGGTTGAAAACTGGTGACGGTCATAGGACTCGGGCGGGGGAGTATTGGTAGGGTAGCACTTTCGCGGCGGAGTCAGAAAGAGGGCGGACCCGCCGGTCGCAGATCAACTCCGCAGCATCCTGTTCCTCAATGGTCGAACAGGACAGGAGGTTGGAAGAACCGTTATGATCGGAGACATGGGCACGGTCCATATTACCGAAGCCGAACTCGCCCGCGATCTCCACGCCATCCTGGCTAAGGTTCAGCAGGGCGTAGAGGTAGTGGTGGAGCAAAACCACCGGCCTGTGGCGGTCCTCCGGCCCCTCAACCAGAGTGGGCGGATCGTCTCGGACATTCAGCGGGAAGTCCCGCAGCGCAACTCGGCGGTCACGCTTGACGAGGACTTCGGCAAGGACCTGGAAGCAATCATCGCCAGCCCGCAGGCCTTGGGATCCGCATCCTGGGACCGGCTCCGTTTGCTTCAATTCCTGGAAGAGAGCGGCCCCGGCTGGAATCTCGAAGAGCATCCCGAGTTGAACGAAGGGGCGGCTCAATGGGTGGAATCCCTGCGGCGGGAAGATGAGAGCATCGATACCGAACCCCCCATCCGTTAGATGCCCCACTACCTCGCCGACACTTCCCTTATCGTTGACCTGATCAATGACCGCGGCGACCGCCGCAATTTCGTTCGCCAGCTCCTCAAGCCAGGCGATACGCTGGGATATTGCACAATTAACCTGATCGAGGTGTACACCGGCATGAGGCCGGGTGAAGAAGAGGCCACCGCTGGTTTTATGGTTCGGCTCCTCTATTACGATGTGACCCAGGAGATTGCAAAACTGGCCGGTTCCCTTCGATATCAATGGCGCCGGCAGGGGCATACTCTTTCGTTGGCGGATGCCACCATTGCCGCAGTCGCCCTTCACCACAATCTGGCCTTACTGACCGACAACCGGAAACACTTCCCTATGCCCGAGCTGGCACTGCCACCGATATAGCGAAGACTGTATCTTGCCTCGCTATTTTGCCGCCCGCCGGCCCCCGGCTGTTTTCCGCAACCCGCGCCCCACCGACGCCTGCACCATGTAAGCCGAGCGGGTCATTCCCGCCTGACGGGCCAGCCGGTCGATCAGTTCGATCTGGCTTTCCCGCGCGGTGATGTTGACGCGCACTGTCTTCTCTAGATCGACGCTCACCAGGAACGCCACAGCGCCTCTCCTGGCGGGATCTTCCGCCACGTCGTCAAGCGTCGACGGGTCCGGCAGCGTCTCGCCGTCCTCAACCATCCCGCGAATATGCAACGCCAAAGCCTCGCCCGCCATGCGCCGCGCCTCATCGAGCGTCTTGCCGGCCGTCACACAACCCGGAAAATCCGGGAAGCTCACGCCAAAATCGGACTTCCGGTCCTTATGCAGATATGCGATGTACTCCATGTCTTTCTCCACTGCGGCCGGGGTTAACTCAATTTAATCCCGGCCTGCTTCTCTATGCTCTTGAGAGTTCCTTATAGAGGGTGTTGGGGATCAATGGAACGGAAAACCGGGTTAAGGTAACGCGACTTGTGTAGATCGAGGCCCTAGACGGATTCTCGGCTGCTGACCTCGTGATCGAGTGTCATAGGGATCCGACTTCACACTGGGGCTAAGGGCACTGAAACGATCAAATACGTGTTCTTCAGACACCCCATTGTGAAATATTCATTGGGGCCGGCACTCGCTGGAACGCGCCAGTCTACTTGATAGACGGCCACCATTCCGGGCGCCAGACCAGCAAAAAGGATTTCGACAGGAGAAGTCCCGTTGGACCATGGCCACGTGTAATCGATGCAAGACAACGGCGTCGAGAGTTGTGACAGGGGGCCCATTAAGGGAGTGGCTTGGCCAAGCGGAACCACGGGCGTGGTAGGACCGAGGCCGACTGCATACGTGTGCAGGGTTTCTCCGCGGCGGGCGGGGTTGTCGCCCGAGACCAGGGCGCTCCAATCTTCATGGATCGAGACTACCGGTTCGGCCGCGGACGCATAGACCGGCGCCGTGCCATCCAGTCGTGGCTCGAAGTACGAGAACGAGTCCGCATCCAGGTGAATCGTGCCCTGAGAATTCGGATCAACCTCAGGTGGCACCAGTAGCGAAATGCCATTCCGCAGGATCGCCGCGATCGGAGCCGGATGCCCTTGAATGGAAACGCTGAGGCCGTCGAGAGATGTGGGAAATGGTGGCGATGCCCCCTCGCTGAGGGATGGGAAACCTCCACCGGTGAGAAACACGCGCTTACCGGGCGCCAGCGCCGGGCCGTAATACCAGCCAAGTACCGGCACCGAACCGGAATACGATCTCGACGGGAACATCAGGTCCAAGTATGGCGTGCGCCCAGTCAACTGCTGCACGTCTCCCGATTCGGTCGCGATCTTCAGCACACGTGCACCGGCGGTCACGACGTATGCCACGGTTCCATCGCCCGAGAGGATCCCCTGCGCAATTCCTTCCGGCTCATGCGTAAGAGCGCGGTCATGTTCGCCGTCGATGCCGATCAGGTATGCCTGGGCGGTCCCAGTTCGTTGCGACAAGTACAAGACTTGACGGCCGTCATCCGCAATCGAGGCGGAATAGCCGTCCGCCACGAACGGGCGGCTGGTTGCTACACCGGGGCTTGCAATGCGCAGTGAATCCTCATTAGTAATGTAGTTGTGTTCGGTAAAGACGATCGTCTGCCCGCTGGCATCGATGGTGGCGTCCTGGAACACCGTTTCAATCAGCGGCCGGGGAATCAGTTGGACAGCACCAGCCGCCAAAATCAAAAGCTCTCCGCCTGCGGGACCTATCGTCCCATCACCGGAATCACCGGCGCCGGGCTGCCCGTTGATAAAGACTGCGGTTCCGTTGTCGGCCAGAATTCGGCCAGTCCTTCCCGCTACAGTGTCGTTGAGAAGACCAGCTGGGATCCCGCCGCCGTAGGAGACCTTCGTTTCCCCGCTGCTGAGGTTAATCACGGAAGCCGTGGGGAAAAAGTCCAGTGCTCCCTTTCTGTTCAAAGCCAGTTTCCCATTTCGGCTCAGCCAGAACTGACCGGGGTAGTCCTTCGACACTCCAGCGCGTACGAGAGTCGTCGTGTAGAGATCGATTCTCGGACAGTAGTACGCATCGAGGGGATCGCCGTTCAGGCAAGAACACTGGCCGCCTGCAGCGAGCACCCCTCCTGTCGAGGACGCGCTGATGTCTGTCAGATCGTATGCGTTGCTACACCAGCCGGATTGATTGGTGATGTCACGCGAGTATAGGAGATGAAGTCCCCCCGAGTCGAGGCGAAAGATCTTTCCGTAAGTAGGTTCCGCGGTGTTCTTTTCCCTTAGGGGCGTTGAAAAGTACAGGGCTGATCCGTCGGCGGGTGTTGTCAGGCTGGAGAACTGCCCGGTGGCACAGGCTGATAATGCCGCGCCAACCACTACGAGTCGGAACGCACGGCAGGTTGACCAACTGCACGCTGGCACCATGATTCAATTCAAAGACCCTCCATCGGTCCGAGTCAACTACTTTCTATTTAACTGTTTTGAGCAGAAATCCGGCCAGCAAATGGCGTTTGGCGAGGCATTCAAGGGGTAGCGCCGGTCAGGATTGCCACTGTAATGAGCCGTAGCCGCGAGTTGAATCCCTCCGCGCAGCCAAGGTCCTCGATCTGATTACAAAACTCAGTCACAAGACTTCGGAAAAACTTTACGCCGCTCATTCCAAATCCCTTATCCCCGATTTGGACCCGCGCGGAGGCCTTCCCTGAAGGGCCGGCGCGCTATGGTGGAGTTTGTAGGGTAACGCCTGCTCAAAAAACCGGACCGCTCGATCGGTTTCTCGCTCGCAAGCTGCTGATCCTACAATAAGCCGACCGGTACACTGTACCGGTTTTTCTTTTTTGGAGTGACCTTATGGAAGAATTGAACACCACCGAGGAAGTCCTCGCTCTGGGAGCCTGCATAGGACGAACCCAGGCGTTGAACCTGATCGCCAACCGCTGTTCGGCCGCCGCTGCCGAAACCCTGCGCGACATCCGCGACAACAAGCGCTACCGGGCACTGGGCCTGACCTGGGAGGAATTCTGTCAACACCAGGGCATCAGCCGTGGCTACGCCGATCGGATCCTCCGCTGGCTCGAAGAACTCGGCCCCTCCTACTTCAAACTGAACAGCTTCACCCGGATCTCCGCCACGGAATACCGCAAGATCGCGAGCGCGGTGACCGAAGACGGCCTGACCTACGCCGGTGAAACCATCGCCCTGGAGTCCGGAAATGCCCCCAAGTTAGCTGGGGCCCTGGATGCCCTGCGCCGCGAGCAGGCCGCACTCCAACCGCCCGCCGACCCCGTCGAACAAGGCTTGTCCAAAGCCGACCGCGGCGTGCAGGCAGCGTTCGTCGAATTTCAGCGGCTCCTGGCCATGAACCTGGATGAAGAAGGGCGCCTCAAACTGGTCCGCAACATAGAGGCTGGCCGCGACCTGCTGGAACAGATGCGCCTCTCCGCCGCCCTGTGAGTGGTGGCACGGGGGCGGAACGGTCCGCCCCACGTGCCAGGGAGAATGGGTTGTTACAATGAATCCATTGGGCTCAGAAGCTCCGGAATTCGACTGGGACGATGCCAACCGCGACCATCTCGCACTCCACAATGTCACTCCTGAGGAAGCGCAACAGGCCATTCTCGATCCTCAGGCCGTGCTGCTCGAGATCCAGTCCGGTGACGAAGAAGAACGCACGAAAGCTCTCGGCATCACTTCCGGCGGCCGGATTCTGGCGGTCGTCTTACCCTTCCGCGGGGAGGCCATCCGGCCGGTCACTGCGTACACCGCTGCGGCACGCCTGCAGGAACTCTATCTGAGACGGAGAGCGACATGATCCAAAAACCAATTCCCAAGTTCCAGTCCGAACAAGAAGAGGCCCGGTGGTGGGACGAACACCGCGACGAGACTGCCGAATGGATGGAACAGGCTGTCGCTGCCGGCCAGACCACGACCCTTTCCGAAGTCCTCGAGCGCAACCGTCAGGGCGCCGGATCCACCCCGACCGTTTCCATTGGCATCGATCCCGAAGACATCCAACGGGCGCGGTCTCTGGCTGCTAAGAAAGGGTTGCGCTACCAGACCTACCTCAAGATGTTGCTGCACGAGGCGCTGGAGCATGAGGAGCGGCGGGCGAGCTGAGCGCCAGCGCGACTGGGCCCTGTCCCGCTTCCGAACCCAGTGAACCATCGGGAAAACGGCGCATATCGGCAGTTCAGCCCATTACAGTGTAGCGGCAGCGTGGCGATCGGGGCGCGGAAAAGGGCACAAGCAAGCTGCACGGAACGCGAATTGCGCCTATTTCATACTGCTCATTACAGGCCACATGTAACGCATTGTCGATAGACGGGCGGCGGGATGTAACGAAACGGGCGGATACCGCAGGCGTATCGTCTTATCGGAGTACCATTTGATGCCATGAGCCAGATTTACCCGGCGGGCGTGGGAGAGACGACCAATGCGCTTCCAACGATTTCGATCAGCGAATCGCCAGGAATCCACTCAACAGCCATGCAGGCGCGGGACGGGGCTTTGCCGGGGCTGAAGTAGGTCCCGTAGATTTTATTCAATGCGTCGTACTGCGCTTTATGGGCATCGAACCGAGCTTTGCCCGTAGGCATCGGGACATTATCGGCGTGAGGAAGGCAGAGAAAAACCTCCAGATGGATGATGCTGTCCATAGTGCAGCCTGCGCGCTCAACGGATCTCTTAAGTGCATCCATTGTCCGGGTGACGTGCTTCTCAAATGGGTCCGTTACGAGAATGTGATCGTCTCTAGAGTAGCCGTCATTGGAACCAGTGCCGGAGAAGTAATAGATGCCATTGTGTGTGTGGTTGCTGCGAGGCCGATTTCCTGCAGGGCTGGCTGCTGGTGTGCCCCCGGATTGAGGAGGCTGCTGAGCGAAAAGAATGGGGGCGCCGGTCACGGCGGCCATCATTGTCGCGAATTTATTGAAGTACCTGCGTCGAGAGTTGACCTGCATAAAATTCTCCATTTGGAACGCTTGCTTCACGAGCCTTTAGACATCCTGCTTCCCACCCCCGGGATTTTGTGAGGTCCCTGGTAGTAAGAGTGATGCATGGAATATGTTTACCATATGCGGGATCCCAAACGGGCGCTACTGTTGAATTCCTCCGGGTCCACCCACCAACCGTGGATCTCGCGCTTTCTATTCCTGCCGGACGATCGGCATCCGCCACCCCGTGCCGAAAGCGCGCGAGGTTACCTTGAGAACCGGAGCCGCCTGCTTTCTTTTGAATTCCGCCATCCGCACCAGCCGCAAAACCCGTCGCACCGTCGGCTCGTCAAAACCCTGGGCGATGATTTCTTCCGCCGACTGCGATTGCTCCACGTGCAACTCCAGAATCTGGTCGAGCAGATCGTAGGGCGGGAGGCTGTCCTGATCCGTCTGCCCGGGCCGCAACTCGGCCGAAGGCGCCTTGGTGAGAATGGCCTCGGGAATGTCCGGTTTCCGCAGATTTCGCCAGCGCGCTACCCGATACACCATCATCTTCGGCAGATCCGCAATCACCGCCAGTCCGCCGTTCATGTCGCCATACAGCGTGCAGTAGCCCACCGACATCTCCGATTTGTTTCCGGTGGTCAACAGCAGCGACCCGTATTTGTTGGACAGCGCCATCAGCAGGTTGCCCCGAATCCGCGACTGGATGTTCTCCTCGGTCACGTCCTGCGGCCGGCCGCGGAAGGCCTCCGCCAGCGCTTCCTCGTAGGTTTCCATGATGCCGGAGATCGGCAGCGTGAGGGTCCGGATGCCGAGATGGCGCGCCAATTCGACGGAATCGTCCACGCTGCCTGGGCTGGAATAGCGCGAAGGCATCATCACCCCCAGCACGTTTTCAGGGCCCATGGCATCTGCTGCGATGGCCGCCGTCAACGCCGAATCCACGCCGCCCGATAGCCCCAGCAACACTCTCTGAAACCGCGTCTTCCGCGCGTAGTCCCGCACGCCCAGCACGAGCGCGTTCCAGATCTCGGCTTCGGGTGTGAAATCGTCTTCGGCAATCGCCTCCCGCCCGGCGGCCCCGGCGGTCCCGCCGGTCAGGTCCACCACCACCAGGTCCTCCTCAAACCCCCTGGCCCGCGCGAACATGCGGCCCTGGGCGTCGAAAGCGGCGCTGCGGCCGTCGAAGATCAGGTCGTCGTTTCCGCCCACCTGGTTCACAATCGCCAGAGGCAGCCCGTATTTCCGGGCCATTTGGCTGAGCATGTCCTCGCGCAGGGTCTGCTTGCCCACCGTGAAGGGGGAGGCGGAAAGGTTGAGGATCGCCTGCGCGCCGGCTTTCGCCAGGACCTCTATGGGGTCCTCGTGATACCGCCTGCGCTGCCAGAAATCGCGGTCGTTCCAGACGTCTTCACAGATGCTGATTCCCAACCGGCAGCCACGGAACGCGGAACGCGCGTACCGCGTGCGTGCCGCATCCAATTCCAGAATCTGCGGCCCGTGGGCGGGCTCGAAATAGCGATCTTCGTCGAACACGTCGTAAGTGGGCAACAGCGTCTTGTGGAAGGCCGGCCCCACGGCGCCGTCTTGCAACAGAACGGCGCTATTGAAAAGCGGGCGTCCCATCTCCGCGGGATTGGGCGTAGCCACGCCCACCAGTAAAGGTGGCCCCCCCGCCAATTCCGCGGCCATGCGGCCCAGTTCCTGACAACTCCGTTGCACAAATCCCCGGCTCATGAGGAGATCGCGAGGGAGATACCCCATCAGAGCCAACTCCGGCGTGACCACCAGGTCAGCCCCTTGGGCCTGGGCCCGTTTGGCGCCGCGGACAATCAGCGCGGAATTGCCGCCGATATCGCCCGCCGTCGGGTTGGTCTGCAGCAGCGCAATGCGCAACCTGGAAGCTGCCCTCCTTAGACCCAGTCTATCAGCGAGGCCCAACCTCCATCCCAAAAACCCTCTGGTATAGCGTCCCCCGGCCCCCGGTCCACAGGGCCGGGGAAAAGATTCCTTCCCCTGATCCCCTCCTCCTGCCCTGCCCCCCGTACCGCAGCCCCGCCACGGCCCGGCCCCCGATTTGCCCCGCCTTACGCGAAGCCAACAGGATCTGCTCGTCCGCAACGGTGATATAGTGTACAACGTCCCGTGAATTCCGCCGAATCGGGCCTCGTCTGAGGACATCGTGGTGGATGGCGGATCGAGGCGGAATATCTGCTCAATCATCCCAGGTGGTGGGCTGGCAAATGAAGCAATCGCGCTCCAGGATCTTGGGGATCGAAGGGCCGTGTGGGATAGCGGCTCATCACCGTTCCGTGTTCATCGTCCCCTCACCATAAGCCACATCGACCACCCGTAATTCGCATTGGAAAATGCCTCAGACGGGCGTCAGGCTCAATTCCCGGACCAATCAGGGTAAAAAGAAAGTATACGTATCAGGAGAAAGTCCGGTAGAATAATCTCGCGGGTGGGCAGTTGTGCACACCGGGGATAGGCGTTTCCTCCTGATCCTGGTCCTCCGCGTCCAGTGCAGAATGGCTCACCCGCCGTTAAACTTCGGCTGCCGCCAAATCGCAGCATTCCCCTTCCCGGTTCCTGGGAGAATGGTTTACAGCCCCCCCCGCGGCACCCTCCGGCCACCGCCTGCGACCTCGACTGGATGGCCGTGACAGAGCTCTCGACAAAATACCTGTTTCCGGTACTGATATATGATCAGTACCAGTATCAGTACCAGACCCGGGCGGACCCGCTACAAGGCCGAAAACAGGCGTGCAGGCACGTGTTTTGGCCCCCCCGCATGGTAAGGTAACACACCTTCATATACCTTCGGCAGGTCCATCGATCATTGTAAAGCTTTGTTATCTGTATTACACTGCTCTACTTGGTGGTCTGACAAACACCATCGGAGGAAAAGTGAAATCACAGGTGCTTGCAGTCGCTCTGCTGGGAGCGGCTGCACTTTTAACCGGGCAGGCACGGGCGGGAACCTTAGAAACCATTAACTTCGACAACCTCGGGGATTTCGTCACCGTCACAAATCAATATGCCAACGTGGTCTTTTCAGCGATGGGCACTGGCGAGGTAGTTCTGACCACCTCCCAGAACCCCCCTTACCTTGGCTCGCCGCCCAACCTCATATGCACGGGCGTCAGCGGGGGGCCGCTCGACTGTACCCACGACCTGATCCTGACCTTCAGCGCCCCGGTCGATAACCTGACCTTCGACGCGTTTGGAAATCAAACCCCTGCCCCAGGCACGTTCGCGCTGGCGGATGTGTTCCAGAACTTCTCTGCAACAGCAACAGTCACCAACATCCCCCTGACCGTATCCCATACAACGCATTGCACTGCTCCCACATCGGACTGTGCCGCGGATCCTCAGAGCCTTCCCTACCTGGGAATCACTCAGGTGGTCGTCCATGAGAGCGCCTTCGAGATTGTGAATATGGGCACCGCTTTCGACAATTTCAGCTTCACTGTGGAGCAAACGGCACCTCCGGACACTCCGGAGCCTTCAACGCTGTTTTTGACGGGGTTGTGTGGCATCGTCTGGGCCGGCCACCGGTTCCTGACGCGCAAGAGCATGTAGCGGACCGGAGCTGACAAAACGTCCCTGCGATATCTTCATACGCCCGAAGAAAATGCGCGAACTCGTCAGGCACCTGGAACGGGGGCATGAGAAGCGCGTAGCCCGTGCCTAAAGATCAGAACCGGGACGGCGGACAATCCGGCAATCATCCGTTTGCCGGTGGCTTCTCGCCGGGATCCAGCATGTGCGCTATCCCCAACTTTTTCCGCGCGGTCTGCCGGCCCGATCCGGCGGAGGGTAAAGATGTCGAAGTGTTTCAAGGGCATTGTAGCATTCGGTTGTTCCGAAACAGGCCCCGGAGCCAATGCGGTAAAGTGGCCTCATGGGCAGCCAACTCCAGGACCGGATTCGCGCATGGCAAAAACACCTTACTAATGGCGGCGCTCCCGGAGCTGCCGTTGGAGGCGCCCCCTCACTCGAAGACCTCCCGGCGTTGAGCAATCTGCTCGCGGAGGCCTCGATAGCGGCCCAACAGAATGCCGAGCTCATCGAATGCCTGGACGAGCTCGAGGCCCATCTCTGGAAAATCGAGAGCAGCCGCCTGGTGCGCCTGGTACGATGGCCCGGACGGATGGCTCTGGATTGGCGGGGCCGGGTAGGGCAGCTGCTGCTCCATTCTCCCCTGCATCCGCTCTTTCTCAAGCTCGGGCGTTCCCGCACGCCCGATCGTACCTACCAGGCGTGGGTAGAACGGGAACAGAAGGCTATACCTCCTCGCGAGTGGTTTCAGGAACACGCCCGGCACTTTCCACGACAGCCGGTATGCAGCGTTCTGATGCCTGTCCATAACCCGCGGCGTGAGTGGCTGGATGCCGCCATCCAATCCGTCCGGGAACAGTTCTATCCGCGGTGGGAGCTGTGCATCTGCGACGATTCGTCGGAAGCCCCGTGGGTGGCGGCCTCTCTTGAAAAAGCATCGTCGGCCGATCCACGTATACGGTTCGTACGCTCCGGCAACCGGCTGGGTATCGCCGGCGCGCTGAACCGGGCGGCGGAACTGGGCGCCGGCGAGTACTTAGCATTTCTGGACCACGACGATGTCTTGCCGCCCTACGCGCTGCACTATGTAGCAGCCGCTCTCGAGCGCGTGGACGCGGATTTTCTCTATTCCGACGAGGACCGGCTGGACCAGGCCGGCCGCCGCGTGGAGCCGATTTTTAAGCCCGCCTGGTCGCCCGATCTGCTGTTGAGTTGTATGTATCTGGGCCATTTTTGGGTTGTGAAACGCAGCCGTTTCGAGGAAGCTGGCCGGTTTCGTCCGGAGATGGATGGCAGCCAGGATCACGATCTGGCGTTGCGGCTCTCCGACCGCCCCGTGGTGGTTCGGCATATCCCGCGGGTCCTGTATCACTGGCGTAAACACGGTGGGTCCACGGCCGCTTCTTCCTCCGCCAAACCGTTCGCCCAGGCGGCCGGCCGGCATGCCGTGGAAGAGACGGCCGGGCGGCGCGGTATGGATGCCGCCGTGGAAGATGGGAGCCGTCCTAACACCTACCGTGTTCGCCGCTCGGCTGCCCCGGCAGGAAAGGCTACGCTGGTGATCTGTTCCCGCCGCCAGGATCTCGCGGCGCGTTGTCTCCGCGCCATACGATCCCGTACGGATTACAGCAATCATGAAGTGGTCCTCGTACAGCACGGCGTGAACATGCAGCTGAAAAACATGAGCTGCCGGAAACTCCACTATGAAGGTGAGTTCAATTTCGCGCGTATGAACAACCTGGGGGCCAGAGAGGCGCAGGGAAACTGGCTGGTCTTTCTCAATGATGATGTCACTCCCCTTGAGCCCGGGTGGTTGACCGAATTGGCCCGCCACGTGGCCCGCACCGAAGTGGGGGTTGTGGGTGCCAGATTATTGTATCCCTCGGGCGCCATCCAGCACGCCGGAATTGTTACGGGGATGATGGGCGGGGCCGGACATTCTCACCGCGATACATTCGGCTCTCCGTACTGGAGCTGGCTCGGTCTTACGCGGAACGTCTCTGCGGTGACCGGCGCCTGCCTGGCGATCCGCAGGTCTCTTTTCGAAGAACTGGGCGGCATGGATGAAGAATTTCCCGTGAACTTCAACGATGTCGACCTGTGTTTACGGGCAAGGGCAAGGGGGTACGAGATTATTTATGAACCGTCGGCGGCCCTCCGGCATGACGAATACCGAACCCGTACGCCGGGAGTGCGCTGGAGGGAACGCCAACGCTGGCTTGCCAAATGGCCGGATCTCGGTCCGGGTGAGGACCCGTTCTATAGCCCCCATCTGCGCGTCGACCGGGAAGACGCGTCCCTGCGGCTGGATGAGCCGCTGTCGCCTGAAGACAACTCCCGATGAGATCGCCAGTCCCCCCGGGCCGCCCGCCTGATATTCACCACTTTCCAACAACCGGGTGATCGCCCGGCAGGCCGAAGAATCTTACCGCATCGGTCGCATCATATGCATTGTTCCCGTTTGTGTCCAGAATCCACACGCCACCACGGAATACGCCGATGCGCTTGCGCGTGCCATTATCCCAGTTCCCGACCACCGGCAGGTCGCTGGCCAGGCCGAACCAGTACATCGCGTCAGAGGGCTCCCACGCGCCGGACCCGTTGCTATCCACGATCCATAACCCCTGGCCGTTGGGCATCGGACGGTACACGCCAATCTGGTCGATGTTCGAGGTAGCATTCCAGTTGTTAACGACCGGAATGTCGCCCGGTGAACCGTAGGAAAAGGACTTGGCAGTTGCGGCATCGTACCCGAACTTGCCGGCATAATCGAGAACCCAGGTACAGACACCAGTCTGTGGGCAGCGGAAGATCCCCAACTTACTGCGGCCGTCGCCATTCCAGTCTCCGGTGACAGCGACGTCACCCGGCATTCCGAAAGCAAAAATCCCGTCGCCGCCGGCCACTCCGTCCCACTGGCCGTTATCGTTCAGGTCGAGATACCAGAGGCCTCCGCGAAAGACGCCGATCCGAACGGCGCCCGTACCGTCCCAGTCGCCGGCTACCGGTTGATCGCCGGACAGGCCGAAGGATGAGAATCGGTCGGTTAGATCGAAACTGCCATTGCCGTTCGTGTCGAACACCCAGACGCCAGAGCGGTAAACAGCCATCTGCGCGGGTGCCGCGGCATTGACCAGGACAGCATCTCCGGCGGATGAAGCTCCCAGTGTGTTGGCCACCCCGACTGTCGTGCTTGTGGTCAGGGTTGGCGCGAGCGTCACGTTTACGAATGCCACAATGCCGTTCGGAATGGTGTTGCTATTCATCCCCGCCAGGATGCAGGTGAGCGAGCCGGCCCTGGCGGAGCACGTCAACAACTTGTCTGCTGAGGCGGCGCTTGGGCCTGCGACCGCGGTTAATGAGAGGATCTCCGCGGGCGCGTAGGTCAAAGTCCATTGAAGGGCAGCGAGCTGATTGAAGGGAGATGCCGTGAACGACAGATTCAACACGGCACTGCCGCCCGGCAGCGTGGCGCCGGCCGCCAGTTGCAAACTCTGGCCCCGCCCGGCACTACCGAACACCAACGGGAGCATCAGGATCAAAGATCGGCGGCCCACTCTATCGAACATTCTGCCCCAAGCTCCCATACGATTTTAGCTACTTTCGTTGTACTGTGCCGTCCAGAAATGCAGCGGGTCAGCAGTGGGGGAATCCCCCAAAAAGGGGGAAGGCGCCAGCGAGGTGGTTGGGCGCGGTTTTTCACGCAAGGTCAACCCCCGGGATAGAGGGGTGGTTTGCTGCGTTACAATACTGGCGGCAGGGGAGCAACATAGCATGAAAACGATATTGTATGCAGGTATTTCAGCCAAATTTCTATCAGACTTGCTGCTGGGACCCAATACGGTCACTTCATTCTAAGTTTGCTATAAATAGGGTGTGATCCGTCCAACAACCCTTTTGCTCTTCTGTGCAATCCTGGCTTCCTCCCAGGACCAAAAGGCCTCTCAGAACAAAAAGGTCGTCTATACCAAGCAGGAGCTACCACTCGTCGCAAAAGTGCGGGCCCTGAGTGAACTGCCTTACGGCATACGGGGGTCAATGGCTATGAGTATTGCGCTCGATATCCACCGCCTGCCCGCGAGCCTGAACAAGCTGCGCCTCGCCGACAGCCTTGCCTTTGTCTCCACCGCGGGCGATCCCGGCCAAGCCACCTTGCAGGAGGTAGCCACCACCCTGGCCGATGCCCTGCGCGAGCAGCCGGGGAAACTTGACCCGGCTTATGTCGATCTGGCGCAACTCGTGCATTACGAGCATGTTAACGTGTCTTTGGACGATCCGAAATTTGCTGCAGCCATGTCTCGGCTCGAAGCCGACGACCAGCACCGCCGCGAAGTCGATTTCACACTCGCGGATTTGAAAGGAAAAAACTGGACCCTGAAGGATCTGCGCGGCAAGGTCGTGCTGGTGCACTTCTGGGCTTCCTGGAGTCGGCCGTCCTGGCAGGAAATGCTCGACCTCGAGGGCCTCTATCAAAGGTTCAAGAAGCAGGATCTAGTAGTTCTGGCCATCTCCAGCGAGAAGCTGGAGCTGGTCGCGAACTACGTGAAACTTCAGAAGATCACCTTCCCGGTCCTGCTCGATCCGGAACAAAAGGTGGCCCAGCTATATAAGATCGTGGGAGCTCCCAAGAGCTTTGTGTACGACCGCGAGGGCAAACTGGTCGCTCAGGCGATCGATGTGCGGACCCAGAAGCAGCTCCTGAACATGCTGGAGCAAACAGGGCTGCGGTAATTCCTCCGATTTTCCCCTCTGCGGTTTAGCGCTGGTAATTGCGGCGTTTCTGGCCGTGAATTCCGTCCACTTCGGGCAGGGCATCCGGCCACAGCATGCCTGCCCCGAACCCCAACATTTTCAGATCATCCTGTATTCGTCAAGCGGTAACGTCCGCAAGCTTCGCCGGAACCAGTCGCCAGAGGCCTGCGGGGTGATCGTCATCACCAACCCAGGAGAGGCTCAGATCGATTATGGCGCTGGCGACTCTCTTCCGTGAGGCGAATCTCCACAAAGCATTAAAGTATTTTAATGATTACCGCCTACAGAATGCCACAGGGCGTATTGACTTCATGCCAGATCCAATTTATGATCGAGACTCTAAAGGGACAAACCTGTCCTGGAATCTGCACACCCGCGGACGGGAGGCCACGGTTGAATGTGGAGCTTTAGAGCTTTAGATCTTTATTTTGATTTTAAACAGGTATACTAAGTGGCTGTGATCGATGGCCCTCTATGCCCAAGCGGAGGGTGTGTGGCTCTGCCAACACTTTACACCCCGGAAGAGGTTGCAGAAAAGTTGCGAGTGAGTCGTCGAGCGGTTTACCAGTGGCTTAACAGCGGAAGGCTGAACGGGCTCAAAGCAGGCCAGTATTGGCGTGTGACTGAAGAAGCTCTAACTCAATTTTTGCAGCGGCACAAGCATCCGGCCAATGAGCCCCACGGCGATGAGCGAACGGAAGAATTTCGTTGATTCATGTTGTATAACGCCGACAGTTAAGGGTAGTATAGGCTTGTTTGGCGTTTAACGAACTTTTTGGATGGCTATGCATGATGTATGAACACGGCATGGTAGTCCCGCCGTGGACTCCAGCCGGCGGTTGCCGAGTTGAGACGCGAAATACGGAATTTCAAGAGGAATCTCGAGCACTGACAAGAGTGCTTTAAAGGAAAGGAATGTTCTCTATGGTAAAGCTATTTGAAAAAGCGAAACGGAGCCCTGGACGCAGATGGCCTGTGGGGCTACTCGCGGCGGTGCTCGTTGTAGGCGTATCAGCCGCGGCAGACTCCAAAAAGGCGACGGCCGAGAAGAAGAGCCCGAGCGCACCATCGGTTAAGGCCAGCCCGATGGCGAAGCTGAAATCGACACTGATGGACGTGCCCCTGTCGTTCGAACTCAACCGGGGGCAGACGGACGCGAAGGCCAAATTCCTGACGCGTGCGCAGGGCTTTAATGTGTTCCTGACGCCCAGTGAAACCGTGATTCACGGCAGGAATGGCGACGTGCTGCGAATGAAACTGCAGAACGCCAACCAGAGCCCGAAGATTGTGGGAGAAGATCGCCAGCAGAAGATCACCAACTACTTCGTTGGTGATCGCTCCACGTGGCTCAAGGGCGTACCGAATTATGGTCAGGTACGTTATCAGAGTGTCTACTCCGGTGTCGACATGGTTTATCACAGCGACCAGCGCCAGTTGGAGTATGACTTCGTGGTGAAGCCCGGCGCGGACCCGAGTCAGATCCGGGTGGCATTCGAAGGCGCCAGCAAGATCCGCATCACCGAGCTGGGCGACCTCGAATTGAAATCGGCCGCCGGCACCAGCGTGAATCACAAACCGGTCGTTTACCAGACGATCGACGGCCGCCGCAAAGTAGTCAACGGCGAATTCGCTCTCGCCAACAACCTGGTCGGATTCAAAATCGGAGAATACGACCACACACAGCCTCTGGTCATTGACCCGACTTTGCAGGTGCTGAGCTTTTTCGGCGGCGCCTCGAATGACGAAGCCGCTGGTATCGCGACGAGCGCGGTGCAGGCTACCCTCACCCCAGCAACCGTAGTCTTCGTCGGCCGCGCGCAGTCGCTCACTCTTCCGTCAGGTACAGGCACCGCCGCTAAGCCAAGCGGCGGCATCTCATGGGATGCGTTTGCCACTGGCTTGAACACTTCCGCGGCAAACGCAGGCCTTCCCGCTGCCTCCGGTACCGCCATCCTGTGGACCACGTATTTTGGCGGCAACCTTGACGATGCCGCCCGTGCCGTCGCTATGGATAATCAAGGCAACGTCTACATCGCCGGGTATACCAACAGCAACAATTTCAACGGCGACGTCACACACGGCCAAGCCAGCACGTACGACGCCTTCGTCGCAAAAGCAAGCGCAACCAGTGGCGCAATCTCGGCTTTCAAGTTGTACGGCGGCCCCGGCGTGGACCAAGCCACTTCGATTGCCCTGGATTACTCCACCTTCTCTAAACTGGCGAACCCGCAGGCCATTATCAATCCGGCAGCCGACACCCGGGTAGCCCCCAACGTTTTGATCGGCGGTTCGACCAGCGGCCAGATTGGTAGCGTCGGCAGTCCGGCCGATGCGGTTGGCAAGTTTCCCGATGGCAGCCAGACGGCCTTCAACACGCCGCAAAACGGAACTCCAGGAACGACCGACGGTTTTGTAGCAATCTTCGATAACACCCTGGCCCTGCTCCACGCCACGTATATCGGCGGCGGCGGTAACGATCAGGTGAATGGCGTGGCAGCGGACATCTGGGGCAATATCTACGCTACCGGATTCGCTACTCCGAATGTAGCGGCGGTCACCGCGCCCGGCGCTCTACCGAGCTTCTTCCCGGTAGTGAACGGCATTGGCGTAACTCCTGGGACCAACGATTTCCACTCAGGCAACGCAGCGCAGTCGTCTACCTGGGATGCATCCCGGAATCCGCAAGGTTCGGCAACAGCGTTCGCAGCCAAGTGGGCCTGCACTACAGGAACTCCTTTCCCCATTGGCGTTCCTTCTCCGGCTCCACAGATTCCGGCTTGCGGCGGCACAAACAACCTCAAGACCCTAAGCAATAGCGCCCTGTTCGGCGGCTCGGCGTTAGGGAACACCTTCATCAATCCCGAACAGCGGGCACTCGGTCTGCCCGGCATTACCGAGTCGGGTTTGGGCATCGCCGTGGATCAAGGCGGTTGGGGTCAACAGGGCGTTACGAGCGTCACTAACTTTTTCGACGCGACGGGCTTTCCCGACATCGTCCCCGCCAACGAGGGGAACGGCAATTGCAACCCCAATGCGACGGGCTTTCTTAATCAGTTCAACGCACAGAAATGCGCCGTAAGCTCGACCAGAGGAACACAGCCGACACCGAACGGCAACGGATTACCGCCTGGAAACAACAACTCGACAGACGTCGGCGGCTTCCAGCCGGGATTATCCGGTCCGCACGTGTACATTGTGGGAACCACCGCCAGCAGGGATTTCGCCAACAGCTTAGTTAACGCTTCGTGCACGGCCTTTCCGTTCACTTCGAATGGAGGCAACCCGGGCAATCAGGATGTTCCCGCTTTGTGCAACATTCCACAAGTTTGGGGCAGCGTTGTCGTGCCACCCGCTGTGTTGCCGACCCCTGTGTGCGATCCGGTAAGGTTCTGTTCGCCGAATGCACCCCAAGCCGACATCCGAGTCAAGCTGGTTAATGGCAATACGTCGAATAGCGGCCAGACGCAAGGCTGGCTGGTTTCGTTGCAATTCCCGGCAGTCACGCAAGTGGTTGTGCAGCCACCGCTCACGACTGCTCCACAACTGGTTACCACGCTGAATCCACCTACCATCCCGAACTACATTGTTTTGCAGCCCCCGACGTGCCCTCAGCAAGACGCAGGCACGGGAGCGGCACCAGTGGCCTGTCAGGCGGGAGGCGCAAACCTCGACTTCACCGCGGCTAGTCCGCCGCCGGCGGCCAATTTCGGTTGCACTAACGCTGGTGGTGTTAGCTGCCCCGCCGCTTTTATTGGAAGCTGGAATGCCGTAGCTGTGGATTCGGACCAGCAGGTCTACGTAGTCGGACAGGTCGGCCTGCCAGCCATTACTGTTCCTGTTCCTCCTGCTCCCGGCCAACCGGCTGCCACCTTCGGTCAGGGTCCGCCGACGCGGCTCGCCCTTGAAATCGAACGCATCAGTCCCTATTCGGGAACGGCGGCCGGCGGTAACGGCTTCTTTGCGCCTCTTTGCGACGGCGGGAACGGGCAAATCCCGTGCGCCTTCCCCGAGCCAATCTTCCCGACTTCCACGCTGGCAACCACCTCATCGTTTGTCGTGGATTCCGCTACGACTGGTAGCGTCTACGGCCAGATACTTCCCGGCGCGCCACCGTCTCCCGATCCAAACCAACCCGGCGGCGTCGGCAATGGTATTGCTGTGAACGCCCTCAGGGAAGCGTTCTTTGTGGGCACCACGACTTCGACCCCCGCGCCTGCTGGTGCGGCAGGAACGCAAGCCTTCGCGACGGTCAACATTACGGCTGGCGCAGTGGTTGTGGGTGTCTGTCCAGGAGGAGCTGTAGGAGGTCCTGCGTGCACAGCTACTCAGACAGGCGGTACTGGGTACTCTAACGTTGTGGCAAACGCGCCAGCCGTAACGATTACCGGCTTCACTGGTTGCACCACAACTCCCGGACCATGGACGGCGGTGGTTACAGCCGGCGTAGTGACGGCGATCAATCCCGCGTCTTCTGGTGCAGGTTGTACCGCTAGTGCCATTACGGTTACTATAGCGGCTCCTCCTCCGGCGGGTGCGGCGGCTTTCTCTCTGGTGCATAGCCCGATTGCCACTGGAATCGCTCCCGTTCCTGCAACCATCCTCGGTCTGGGCGCTGGTACAGCGAACGCTAGTAAGGCTCCCGCCACGGAGGATGTCCTCTATGGCGCGATTCAGTTCTACGACGCCATCGCCACACCGACCGCGGTTAATTTCACCGCGAACATTAACGACCCCACTTCGGTTTTCGGGCCGAACAGCGTCATCACCGATCCCAATACTATGGGTGCCAACGCCCACGCGTTTATCACTTACACGAATTGGGAACAACAGGTGCTCAATATACCGCCCGGCTGCACCGTCACGCCGCTTCTTATCGCACGGAATGTGACTGCTGGGTCACCAGGGCAGCCAGGGGGTGGCAACTTCCTCAACGTCGTCCAGCAGGGAACTACGGCCGTGTTCGACGTAACCGTAAACCCGAATGCGGTGACCGTCCCCGGTGTGATCAGCGCGCTGCTCGTGTTCATTAAGAACAGCGCCATCGGCGGTCCCAACTCCTGCACGGGCGCAGGCCAGCAGCCGCTGGATAGTTGGGACCCGGTTCCGGTGACCCTGACTGTCAGCTCATCGCTGAATCTCTCTGCCGAGAACGGGATCTCGTTCGTTATCACGTCCAAGGTGGCCAGCGGTGTCGTAGATCAGTTTTTCGCCGGCGGCCAACAGCTTGTCGCGAACCAATTCATCAACGCTGGGGTGGATGTTTCGACCGCGAGTTCGAACGGGCCGATCAACTTTACAGCGCAGATCGTCCCCGGACAGAACTGGGCGGGGAACGTGACTAATGCCGTCTTCCTCCCCACTCCGACAGACATCATCTATGAGGCTACCGGACCCAACCAGGGAGGACCTACGAGGGTGAATGTCGGCATCAACACACAGCAGCTCGCCGGGTTGCCGGAGGGCAGGTACACGGCGTACATCGTGTTTGCGGCCTCGCCGGAAACACCCGCCTTGCCGACCTCGGGTTCAACCGCTTGCAGTGCGGCCACTACTCCGCCCGGTAGCGGTACTACGAGTCCCGCTTGCATCCCGATCGACATCACGATCACGCCGAACCAACTCGCCAATGCCGCGGTGCTGGTCTTCGGTAGTGGGACAGCTCCGAAGCGGACTCAGGTTCCGATCTTGAACTCGTCTGCAACGCCGTACAACTTCACCGCCGCATATCAGCCTACACCGGTGTTCGGCACGGCCCTGCCGGCCGCTAATGTGTTCTTTGTCGGAACGGCCTCGACTCTGACTCCGGCAACCTTTGGAGCCACCGTCGGCGGAACGGTTCCCCCGAACAACGGCCTCTTCAGCCTCCCGATCCTGATCGATCCGGCTGGTCTGCCGACTGGCGTCTACTCTGGCCAGATTCTGCTCAACAGCCCAGGAAATGCGCCCACGGCGCAGACAACCGTGCCGATTTACGTGTACGTCGGCCCGCACACCGGAGAAGATGCACCCTTCGGTGGCGGTCTGGGTCTCATGCTGCCGGTCAACCTACCGCCAATCGGTACTGGTGGGTCGCAGGGCGCTGCGCCTGGAACTCCGGGCTCTTACCCAATCACGCTCAGTGTTCCATCCGGGGTCGGTCCCAACGGCTTGAACCAGATCCCGAACCCGACGCTGATTCAGGTCACTGGCCTGAATAATAACATCACGAACACGTTCGGGGTGATGGCGCCGGTTGTCAGCGCTAATCTCACGAGCTTCGTCACGTTCTCCAATCCTGGGTCAGGTTTCGTAGGCACTCCTGCTGTACCTGGTGGCGCCAATCCTGCAGCCTGTGGCCTCGCCAACGGCCAGGGCACATGGGCGCAGCTCTCTTCCCTGCCGGGTGGACCGCTCGGTCCCACCTGCGCTTGGAGCCTCTGGGTGAATGCCATCGGGCTCAACTCTACCGACACTTCGGCTATGGCGGCCTGCGGGGGCGGTCTCGGTATAAGCGGTACGATTTCGTTCAGTGCCAACACTGCCGGCATCCCCGCCAGTTCACCGTTCGCCACCCTGGTAGTACCGCTTACCGTCTGCGTGACTGACCAACCGTCGCTCACGCTCGGCACGCCGAACACGTACCCGAACCCGACGTTCGGTCCCCAAGCCACCTTTATCAACGGTGTGAGCCAGCCAGTAGCCCAGCCCAGCAACTTGGTGCCTGGATTCCAGCAGTCCGTTGTCGACACGGTACTGGCCACCAGCACTGGCAGTACCCTCGGTTCAACCGCTTCTCCGATCAACCTGCTGACCCTGGCTGGCAGCAGCCAAGACGTTTGCAAGATACTGGATATCCGTACCAACGGTGGCGTGGTGAACGGTGTCACCATTGCTCCGACGGGGGTCCAATGGCTCACAGTCAAATCGCTTGCGCAGGTTACAGGCGGTGCGCTGTTCCTCGGCCCCAATCTGACTGCTGGGTCGGCGCCGAACACCTTGAGGTGGAATTCGAATGGGGTGGGGGGTTCCTTCAACTTCAACGGTGGAATCACCGGGTTGGGGAATAACGTCGTACTACCCGCAAGTCCGCCGTTCGCGGCCGGTCCGGTTCAGGTTAACTCGGATATGCAGACCTTTGCGATCTGCGCGAATACTGACCCTGTAGGAAACGTCTCGGGCACCTTCAGCTCCAGCGTAACCATCGGTTTGGGGCCTGGCGCGATCAACATTCCGGTCAACATGGTGATTTCGACCGGCACGGTTACGCCGCCGCCTGCGCCGAAGTTCTCGCAGATCGGCATATTCCGTCCGTCAACACCGGTTGGCGCTGCGCAGGGCGTGTTCGCGCTCGACGCAAACGGCAACAACGCCTTCGACTTGCCAGCCGACAAGCTTCGGTTCTTCGGCCTGGCTGGCGATATCCCGGTAGCCGGAGACTGGGATGGGAGCGGTGTAGTTCGCATCGGCGTCTTCCGTCCGTCCAATGGCCATTGGTACCTCGATATGAACAACAACGGCCAGTGGGATGGTTCCGGACCCGGATTAGACTTGGACGTCGCGTATGGCCTTCCGTCGCCGGCGGGGACTTGTGTCCCAAGTACGGCCGCGGGGTTGGCAGCGTGCACGGATATCCCGGTCGTCGGTGATTGGGGTGGCACTGGCACGACCAGGTTGGGGGTCTTCCGCTCAGCCTCAGGCCAATGGTTCCTCGATAACCAAAACCCGTTGGCTGCGGGGCCGCATACCTCGTTTGCCACCTTCGTCTATGGCCAACCCGGCGATCTTCCGGTCGTCGCCAACTGGTCCGGCACAGGCACTGCGGATCAGATCGGCGTCTACCGGCAAGGAACCTGGTTCGTAGACAGCAACGGCGATGGCATCTACCAAACCACGGATGCCACCTTTAACTTCGGGTCTGCCGGCGATATCCCGGTGACCGGAAAATGGAATGGAACCGCCACCAAGAAGATCGGGGTCTTCAGTGCTAATGGCCAGTGGTTCCTGGACCTTAACGGAGACCGCGCCTTCAACCCGGCGTTCGACATAGTGGCGAACTTCGGTCTGCCAGGCGATCTGCCTGTGGTTGGAGGTCCCTGGTCCAATTAACTCTGTCAGCATTTTGGCAACTTTGGGCTCCACTCCCCAACCGGGGTGGAGCCCAATTTTTTGTGCAGGAGCACAGGGGGGACAGGGGGGACAGGGGGGAAGAGACATGCCGTACTCCAAACTGATGAGGTATACTTGAGGTTTCGTTTTCGGCATTCAGAGTGTTTTTTCGTCACCGGGGAGGTAGCGTCCCTGGATGTGAGGGCGGGTTCATCTGGGGCTCTTTGTGAGAATGGACTTTAGAACTGACCGCATGGCCCCGAGTACCTCCAACGTTCACCGGCGCCCGCTGCCGTACCTGCTTTCGATAGTCATCCCTCTCTACAATGAAGAACCGGTCATTTCGCTGCTGCAGGCTGGTATTGAATCGCTGATCCCAAAAATCCCGTGTGCCGTGGAAGTGGTGCTGGTGGATGATGGCAGCCGGGATGGGACGTTTTTCATGCTCTCTCAATGGGCCTCAGAAAATGCCGGGGTGAAGGTTTTGGCCCTTTCTAGAAATTTCGGCCACCAGAATGCGGCCACAGCGGGCCTCGACTACGCGTCCGGTGAGGCCGTTGTCCTGATGGACGCCGACCTGCAGGACCCGCCGGAACTGATTCTCCCGATGCTGGAGAGATACTGCGACGGCTACGATGTGGTGTATGCCCAGCGCATCGCGCGCGAAGGCGAAGGTCCTCTCAAAAGAGTCACGGCGTGGGCGTTTTATCGCCTCATGCGCCTTCTGATTCATCGGGACCTTCCGGTCGACGTCGGGGACTATCGTTTGCTGTCGCGTCCCTGTTTGAACGCGCTGCGCCAACTGCGCGAAACCCATCGTTTCCTGCGCGGCATGGTGGCGTGGGTCGGCTTCCCACAAACGGCCGTCCAGTTCCGGAGGCCTCAGAGGGCTGCCGGCCATACGAAGTACCCCTTTCGCAAGATGCTGGGTTTTGCCTCCAATGCCGCTCTCTCGTTCTCGGCTTTTCCGCTCAAGGTCCTGTTCGTGGCCGGCTTCGTCATGGCGGCTGCGGGCTTCGCTTACGGGTTATACGCCATCTGCCGGGTTCTGCTGGGGTTGTACGTGGTGCCAGGCTGGACATCGCTAATAGTTGCGCAGTGCATTACAGGAGGCAGTATTCTCATGGGCCTGGGAATGGTCGGTTCCTACGTAGCGAGGATCTTTGAGGAGGTCAAGGCGAGGCCGCTGTATATTGTCGCCAGGTCGATCAACATCGCCACCGCACAGACTGAGCCACAGGCCGTGATGGCGATTCCGGACACCGAGGCTCGATGAGCACCCCAGAGATGCCCGCTTCTGAGTCGTACGATCCACGCATTCTTGAGAGGGAGAAGCGGTTCCACGATCGCTGGGCGCTGGACACGCCACTCGAACAGATCCCGGTCTTGGAGTTCTTCGAGTCTCCGGTCGCTTTGGAGAACCGGTTCATCATACAGCAGCTCGGCCCGCTGGCAGGCAAGAAGCTGCTGGACCTGGGAGTGGGATGGGGCGAGTCCGCCGTATATCTTGCGAGAATGGGCGCGGAAGTCACCGCGGTGGATGTATCGCCCGAAATGGTGGACCTGACGCTACGGCTGGGTCGGCGATACGGTGTCACCATCAAAGGCGTCGTGTCCGGCGGCGAGGATCTGCCCGTCGAATCCAATACCTACGATTTTGTGTACTCCGCCAATACCCTGCATCATGTATCGGACCGGAAACGGTTTTTCGAGCAGATCCATCGCGTCCTCAAACCGGGAGGAAAGTTCTTCACCATCGATCCGCTGGTCTACAATCCGATCATCGGTGTATACCGGCGGATGGCCACGGAGGTTCGAACGGTCGATGAAAGCCCGGTGAGCTTTGGAATGCTGCGCCTGGCACGCCGGTACTTCGTGAACGTGCGGCACCGTGAATTCTGGGTCGCGAGTCTGGCTTTGTTCCTCAAGTACTATCTGATCGATGGCGTCCATCCCAACGCGGATCGGTACTGGAAGCGTATACATAAGGAGCCGGCTGCCGCCTTATGGTGGTGGTATCCGCTGCGAAGCTTGGATACGGTGCTTTCGCGGATTCCACTGATTCGGGCGCTGGCCTGGAATATGGTGATATTTGGCGAAAAAGGAGCCGCAGAAGGAGCCGCAGATCTGTGAGCGATCTGTATGGGGAGGAATATTACCGCTGCCATTGCGGCCCCATGCCTCTTGAGCGCACGCCGCCATGGCTGGAGCGGGCGGGCGCGATCGCCGATCACATCATACGAAGCCTGAAACCCCGCCGGGTACTGGATGCAGGATGCGCGATTGGGCTACTGGTGGAATCGCTTTGGGACAGGGGGGTCGAGGCCAGCGGGATCGACATATCGCCGTATGCCACCTCCAGGGTCCGGCCGGATCTTCAAAAGTACTGCAGCGTAGGCTCGATCAGTGCTCCCCTCACGGGACACTTCGATCTGGTCACCTGCATTGAGGTGCTGGAACATCTCGAAGAGACCGATGCCCTGAAGGCCATTGAGAACCTGGCTGGTGCCACGGAAACGATCCTGTTCTCCTCGGACCCCTACGATTTCGTCGAGCCCACGCACATCAATGTCCGGCCGATCCTGTATTGGCTGCGCACATTCGCGGCGGTTCAATTCCATCCCGATCTGACTTACGACGCCGGCTTCGTTGCTCCTCATGCCATCCTTTTCCGCAAGTCTGCCGAAGTGACATCGGAGCGCGAGGATGTTCTGCAAGCATACACGGAGCTGATTCGTCATAAGATCATTGTTGCGAACACGACGCGGCAATGTGCGGAGCTCACCAGGACGGTTGAGACCCTGACGGCTTCACGAAACACTCTGCAAAGCGAATTGGAACAGCGGCGTGGGGCGCTGGAAGAACTGCGCTCTTGTGTGGGCGGGGAACTGCAAACATTACGCGCCGATCTCCGGCAAGTGGGAGAGAATCTCCACCAACTAACGGAATACTGTGCGAGGCAAGAGGCGGAGTCGGCCGCCCTCAGGGAAAAGGCGACGAGGCAAGACGAGGAGTTGGCCGGCCTGACGAAACAGTTTGAGCAGGGTGCAAACTTTACCATCCTGATGGACCAGTTGGCGAAGCAGGGCGCGGAACGGTCCAACCTGGCTGATCTGAACGGGCACTACGAGAAGCGCATGACCGGGTTGACGGCAGCCCTCGATCGCATGCAATCGGCCATGCACACCCACATGCAACAGCTAACAGTCATCGACCGGCGGGTTCAGGCAATTTACGAAAGCCGCATCTGGCGCACTCTGACGGCCGGCGGCAGGATGCTCCTCGCCGCGGCGCGCCCGTTCGAAAAACGCCCCGAGTCGTTGCAGGCACTGGCGCCCGCGACCTCGGGGGAAGACGCGCCCGAAACTTTTCACACCTGCTTTGACGAGCCTTTTAATGGTACTGCTATTTCGCGCCAAACCCGAAACCTGATCCACGGGTGGGCCATCGCCGAGAGTGGCGTGCGGACTCTCGAATTGCTCCTGGACGGAACCATTAGCGTCCCCGCCGAATACGGGAGGCGAAGACCTGACGTACTGGCCGCATTTCCCGCATATGCGCACGCCGCTACTTCGGGCTTTACCGCCACGCTGGACACATCCTCCCTGGCCGATGGTCCCCATTCCTTGTTGCTCAAGCTTCACACCAACCGTGGCAATGTGCTGGCCGGGAGGCAGGATTTCACGCTGAATTCACAGAGCCCCTACGAGATCTGGATCGCGCGGAACACTCCTTCGACTGCCGCTCTCGCAAAAATGAGGGAGGACGCCCGCACTCTCGCCTATCGGCCTGTCATCAGCATCGTGACTCCCCTCTACCGGACGCCTCTGAAATTCCTGGACGCCTGCATTCAATCGGTCTTCGACCAGATCTATCAGAACTGGCAGCTTTGCATTGTCGACGATGGATCGGCCGATCCCGCTCTTACCCGCAGGGCCGAAGAGTTCCAACGGCGCGACCCGCGTGTGACATTCCGCTCTCTCCCCACCAATTGCGGCATCTCGGGCGCAACGAACGAGTGTCTCGCGCTCGCCGCCGGCGAGTTCGTCGCCTTTCTGGATCATGACGACGCGCTATCGAACACGGCGCTGTATGAGGTGGCAAAGCGCCTGAATCTCGAGCCCGAGATCGACGTATTGTACTCCGATGAAGACAAGATCACCACCGACAACCGTCCCTATGATTACTTTTTCAAGCCGGACTGGTCGCCTGAACTTTTCTTATCGACCAATTACATCTGCCACTTTCTGGTGGTTCGGCGGCGGCTGATTGAGCAAGTTGGTGGACTTCGGCCCGGATTCGAAGGAAGCCAGGATTATGACCTGATGCTGCGCGTGGTGGAGCAGACCAGCAGGATCCGCCGCATACCGAAGGTCCTCTACCATTGGCGCAGCCATCCTCAATCGACCGCTTCGGCCACGGACCAGAAGCCAACGGCATCGTGTGCCGGCTACAAGGCTCTGGTCGAGCACCTCGAACGCCTCCGTGAGGATGCCGCCGTAGTTGAGTTGAGCCCGGGCCGATATCGCGTCCAGTACCGCCTGTTGGGGAACCCGGAAATCCGTATTGTTATCCCCACGGGCGGCAACCGGCTGCTCAAGGAGGCGGTCCGTTCGGCATTGGAGAAGAGCACATATCGCAATTACTCCATTGTCGTTGTGGATAATACACGCGACGGCGGCGTTCCGCGTCTGCTCGCCGACGAACTTCAGCGAGGCGATCGGGTCGCTGTTTTGGACCGGGTGGGCCAGCCATTCAACTTCAGCGCTCTTTGCAATTCCGGAGCCCGAGGTTTCAAGGGCGATTACCTGCTGTTCCTCAACGATGACACCACAGTAGTCAGCCCCGACTGGCTGGAAGCTCTATTGGAACACGCCCAACACGCCTCAGTAGGCGCGGTTGGAGGGTTGCTCTTGTTTCCGGACCTGAGAATCCAGCATGCCGGTGTGCTCCTCGGCGTTTACGGCACCGGCGGGCATGCGTTTCGGCTGCTGGATTCGCGCCAGCATCATTATTTCATGTTTCCGGAGCTGACACGGAACTGCTCCGCTGTCACAGGCGCCTGTTTGATGACCCGGCGCCAAAGCTTTGAGGAGGTCGGCGGGTTCGACGAACAGAATCTTCCGACCTGCTTCCAGGATGTGGACTATTGTTTGAAACTGGTCGAAAAGGGATATCGGATCGTCTATACGCCCCATGCAAGGCTTCTGCATTACGAAAGTGCCACCAAGAGCTCGGTGGCAGAGGGTAACGAGATCGAATACATGCGAGACAGATGGAAGCATTACATTTCTGACGACCCCTATTACAACCCCAATCTTTCCAGGCGTCGCGAAGATTACAGTTTGAATTTTGAAGGGCCAATCCAATGATCACGCCTTGGTGAGTGAGCCAACGGCCCGACCGGAACCAGCACGCCATGCGAGTCGATTACCAAGAGTCATATATGGAAGCCGTCCCGTGCCTGTTGGCCACCCACCCCACCGGCCAGGCCATTTCGGCTTCCTATCGGCCGTTTCTCGCTCCTTCCGCCTCGGCGTGGTCCGCCAGGCCAAGGTGCTGAGCGGATTCCACCACCCGGCCAGCCATTCGCTAGCCGGTCTTCGGCATATTTGTGTCTCTGCGGCCGTGACGGGCTTTGTCATTCTGAATCTGTTGGCGTCTTACTACTCGCCCCAGGTCCGTATCCTGCTTACCGGGTCCGTTCGTCAGACATTTCAGGTATATCTATTCGACAACGGTTATACGGAAACAAACTCTCAATACTACACTGCCCACACGGTCCGCGATCCTGGCGCACCCGACACCCTGGAGCTAACTTTGCCGATCCATGAAAGATTCCGGCTTGACTTTCTCGGCGATGGTACGGTAGCTTTTCTCGGCAGGCTCATGATAGTAACTCGCACGGGCCTGCGGCAAGTTTCGGCCACGTATCGATTTGATCCGGCATTCCTCACGACCCACGGCCTTCGGCGCACCTCGCAAGGCGCTTTGGCGTTTGTTGCGGCGGATGACCCTTATGTCGACGTGCCGCTGCGCGCCCTGCCCTTGGAGTCGGTCTCCACGGCATATTCTCTCTGCCCTGTTCTCTACGTTCTCGGTCCGATCTTGTTTGCCCTGTTCCTCTACAGAATTCGGCGCGATCTCGCGGCGCACAGGTTCCTGGTGCTCGGCATGCTTTGCGTCTGCATCTTCCTCTCGTTCCTGGCCCTCACCCTGCCTTACAACCACGGTCCGGACGAGGAGAGCCACATCTTCTCCGGCCAGTGGTATTTGACTCACCTGGCGCCGCCTTCGATCGCCAGCCCGGTTTTTTACGACGCCTACTGGGGATGGAATTACTTGGTTGGCAGTCCCGATCTCACATACTGGCTGACATTCAAGCTCGCACACTCCATCGAAATGCTCCGCCCGATGGATCTTTATAGGGCTGCCAGGATTGCCCAGATCGTCGTGCTTTTCGGGGCCTTTCTCCTCGTACTGCGCTTCACCCGGGTGCACGTCGCCTGGGCCTTCCTCCTCAGCGCTGTCCTTGTTCCTCAGATTGTCTACACGGTTACCTATGTCAACGGGGATGCACTGTCCTATTTCCTGAGCATAGCGGCGCTCGGGATCCTCCTTGCACCCAAAGACCTGGACAGCCGTGTCGCAATCCCTGTATCCCTTTTCGTGTTGTGCAACACCAAAACCAACTATCTGGTGCTTTTGCCCGTTGCGCTTTACATCCTATACCGCCAGTACGGCTTCAAGTATTGGCCCTATGTGGTTGGAGGCTTAGCGATCGGATCCTATCGAAGGGTGTTCACACTCCTGGATGAGCATCTTGTTGGCCGCAGTTTCCTGCAAAACGAATTGCTACATTGTTCCGCACCCGTTCGAGACCGCCTGCTCAGTGGCCGACTGGATTACGCCACCATAATCACGCCCGCTTTTTACGAGACATCGCTGAAGTCTCTCTACGCTAAATTCGGCTACATGACCTTTTCGTTGCCCTGGTATTTTTATGTGGTGGGGGCCTCTCTGGCGATTTTACTCATTCTGGCCAACGACCGCCGGGAGAGAATACTCATCGCAGTTGTGTTTGTGATGAATCTCGGAATGTCCGAGTATTTCAGTATGAGTATCTTTTACGAGCCGCAGGGACGATATCTCTTTCCGACTGTCGTGGTTCTGGTTCTCATGTCCGTGAGAAGAATTCCTGTTCTGAAGTATCTTTGGTATGCGATACCGACGGCTTTCGCGGTCACTGCCTTTTGGCTGAGATATCTGGGCAGCGCCTCGTAGCTTCTTTTGTACTCATCAGCCAACTGTCTCGCAACGGGCTGCCCCAAGCCACCCCGAAACTGGTGAGCGTGGCGGTGAGCAATGACGCGCCCCGGTCCACAGTTGACGACCTTCCTGCGGCGAATACCTTCCCAACCAGCGGGAGATGGGCGTGCCAACCTGCGACACGCACGCCTATGCCTTCCAGACTGCCGGGCTGCTTCGCTGTTGAGCACGCCAGCACGCCCCTGGTGCCCCAGGACAGGACGGATCTGTGGTACGTTTTAAAGAATTGCGTTGGATTCAAGACTGAACAACGAGTCTTTTTTATGGAGTACTTTGACGTCGCTACTCGATGCGAAGGCCTGGCCGAATTGCGACGAAGTCTCGGACAACAACAAAGGCGCTTTTATCTAGACAAAGTGGACCACACCTCAGATAAATGCAGAGAACCGCACCACTCGACCGGCCGGATCGCGGCTGCGAACCGGCCTGACAGTCTCCTGCTGGTGCTCATCGCGCTGCTGAGCGGTTACGTGGTCGCTGGGTTGACGCCCTCTTCATATGCAGTGGCTCTGCCGGTCTTCGGAGCCGCTCCGCGCTGGATTTCGTTGGGCGAACCACGCGAAGTCCGTTCAGATGAATGGGCGGTTTGTACGCCGTATATGCAGGCAACAGTCTGGAACCAATTCCGGCGGTCTGTGGGGCCCAGCCTCAGTTCGTTCCCGTGGGTCGTGCTCGCCGCGATGCTGCGACACGGATGGTGGAAATACGTTCTCTTCGTTTACGTGTTAGCCGCCAGACACGACAACGTGAAGAAGTATCTATGGTATGGAGCACCGGCGGCAATCGCACTTCTGAGCTTCTGGTTCTTTGCGCTTAGCGAAGGCGGGTAAGTGCGGGCCGGCCATGCGAGACCCCATTGGATTTCTCCCGTGCACGTTCGTCTGTCTCTCGATTCCCATCGGCCTGTTATTCGCGACCTTGGTGCCGCCTCTTCAGGTGCCCGACGAAATGGCCCACCTCGTGCGCGCCTATTCGGTGTCGAACGGCAGGTGCGTAGCACCACCGATGGAGAACCTTCCCGCTGCCATCAATGAGCTGAATAGTGAATTTCCGCCGCTGCTGGAAAGAAGGCAGCCGTACCGCCTGTCAGATTATCGATATTTTACAAATAGAACTTGGGTCAACCAAGAGATGGTGGAGATCCGGAATCCGGCGGCCAATCTTTATCACTGCGCACCGTATTTAGCGGCGGCGGCGGGAGTCGAAGCCGCCAAGCTCAGTTCACAGTCGCCGATCTTGTTGTTGTATTGGGCAAGACTTGGAAACCTGTTCTTTTTTGTTGCGATAGTCTATGTTGCCCTTCGAATCGCGCCGGTTTGCCGGCCGGTGTTATTCTGTCTGGCTTTAATGCCGATGACTCTCCATCAGGCCGGATCGGCTTCCGCCGATGGGCCCACCGTTGCGAGCGCTTTCCTTTTGTTCGCCTACGTGTTGTGTTTGGCCGCGCGGCCGGACATCACTTCGATATCGGCGCGCCAGTTTGTGTTGCTGTGTGGGACTTTGCTTTTTGCGATACTGTGCAAGTTCAATGTCTGGCTGGCGCTGCTGGTCCTGTTGATTCCGTCCAGGAAGTTCGGAGGTGTGAGGCGGCATCTGCTTGCGGTCGCCTTCTGTGTGGCAGTCGTAATCTCCGGATGGGTGATGTGGCGAGTCCAGGATAGAAGCCACATGCTATATCTGCCTACGGCCAAGGCACAGCAGGGCGTCGATGTCGGTCGGAATGTCAACTTCCTCTTGCATCATGCGGGTGAGTACGTGGCTGTCTTGGGACGAACCCTGCAGGGGACGAAGATGGAGTACGCCACCGAATTTGTTGGCAAGCTGGGGTGGCTTTCCGTGCCGCTGCCGTTTTGGCTCGTGTGCACCTATCTGGCTGCCCTGACGGCTCTGGCGTTGGGCTCGGAAGGGCGGCTCTGGGTCACCGTGAGAGACCGCTGGGTATGTCTAGTGGTCGTGCTGGGCAGTGTCGTCTCGCTTTGTCTCTTGCTTTGGACGATGGAGATGCGCGAGGCGGCCTATTCAAAGCTTAATGATGTGGTTCAACCGGGGGTTCAAGGGCGGTATTTCATTCCGCTTGCCCCAATGTTTTATCTGCTGTTTGCGAATCGGCGGTTTCGCATAAAGGGCATCGTAACGGTTGCGGTATGTGTCATTCTGGTGCTGGTGTCGAGCTATACGGCGATAGCAGCCGTGCATCGAAGCTACTATTGGACCCCCCGCAAAACCCTGGCGCAGGCCGGTGTCTTTCAGCGTGGTGTATGGGTGTTGGACGGTAACGATGCACGCAATCCCAGTACTTACGGTTCTACGGCCGTGTTCGGCCAACCCGATGATATTCCTGTCGCGGGAGATTGGGATGGCAGTGGCGTCATACGCATCGGTGTCTTCCGGCCGTCGAATGGAATGTGGTACCTCGACTTGAACAACAACGGGAAGTGGGACGGCGCTTCCGGCGATGCACAATATGAGTTTGGGGAACCGGGCGATGTACCGGTCGTCGGGGACTGGAACGGGACGGGTACTTCCAACATCGGCATTTTTCGTCGGGGTGCGTGGTTTCTGGATACGAATGGGGACCATGTATTTGATGAAGGGGACAGGGTCTTCGTCTATGGCAAGGCCGGCGATGTACCTGTCGTTTCGAATTGGAGTGGTGTGGGAAAGGCGGATCAAATCGGTGTGTTTCGGGATGGTTTCTGGTTCGTTGACAGCGACGGCGATGGTGTGTATCAGACCACTGACGGCCACTATTCATACGGCATCGCAGGAGATCAGCCGTTGGTAGGGAATTGGGATGGCGTTGGCCGGAAGAGGATTGGCGTGTTTCGGAGCGGCGCCTGGTTTTTGAATGTCTCCGGGTCGAACAGTTGGGGTCCGGAATCCGATGTCCTTGCGGTATTCGGCAAAGGCAGTGACCGCGCAGTTGTAGGACACTGGACGATTCCACCAAACTAAGGTTCCGGTCTTCGAAGCGAGTCTTTGTGAGCTTCGTTGCGTCATTCTGGTTGCGTTCGATTGCGCAGGAGTGTCGTTTTGTAAGTGCTGGCCGGTCGCGGGTTTTACTCATGAGGCCTGTGGTTCGGCCGCACCGCTACGCAAATTGCCGATGTGCCGGGTATCCAGCGCGGGGATAAGAGATACTCCGCCTGGATCGCTGCGGCGATGATCCGATGGAAAGACGGCAGGCGGGGAGCGGCAAGGGAGATCCGTCGTTGCATGCCAAGAGAGCGTAACAGCAAGGCAGGGGGGTATAAGAAGCGAAACAGATATCCAAGCTCGATCGGGGTAAACCCGATCGCCATTAAGGTAGCGCGAAGGCTCGCAAGATCATAGCGGCGATAGTGTCCGTAATACTCATCGTAGTTGGACCACACCTCCTGGCGGGCAGGCACCGTGATTAGAATCGCGTCTGCCCGCTCGAAAGCCGTCAATAAACGCTGTAAGTAGCCCGGCGGGTCTGGTAAGTGCTCGATGACATCGCCCAGCACCAGGGTATCCACCGAGGCACGAAACGATTCAGCGAGACTCTCGGCCGTCATGCCGGCGAACAGACGGCCTTCGAGGCGACCGGGGACTGGGACTGGCGCGAGTTCCACGCCATAGGCATCAATTCCCCTTGCGACTAGGTATTCCACAAGGATGCCGCGCCCGCATCCGACGTCCAGCACGCGGTTGGCGGGGAGGGCACGGAGGTGGTATTCCAGAATGCGATTGCGTGCCAGATGCCAGTATTGCTGTTCGATACCTGGCGGATACGCGTCGCAGAATTGATCCGCGCAAAACTGGGTGTTTATCTGATTTTTCTTGTCGATAGTGCGATGATACCACGCCTGTGATAACAAGAATCGGCGTTGCTCGCGCTGGGGCCGGCGCGCCACGGCACGTGTTTCAAGCTGACGAGCCGCTCGCTGCAAGAAACAACCACTTGGAACCGGGCAGACCGTGTTCCCCAAAGCATCGAACCATTATAGTGAACGCGCACATTGGCAGGAGTCTCAGCGGACGTTTGCGTAGCCTGCTGTTCCGGTCGAATCCGTTTTTTGTCGAGGTCGAACGACAATCCGGAAGCGTCGAACGCTATCGTGCCCCGCGGGCCAATTTCACCAGTGGCGTAATTCATGAACGAGCTGCCGGACAATCTTGGCGATCTCGCCCCCCCTGCTGGCTAGTTTAATTTAATGGTAGAATGATAGCTCAAAAATGCCTGCACCGACACACTGGACACTTTAATGGCAGAACTAGGTTTCCTGGATTCGGTCGAAACCAGCGGGATAAGAGGCTGGGCCTTTGATGATCAAAACCCAATGTCGCCTGCTACGGTCGACATCTGCATCAATGGGGTTGTCCTCGCCACAATCAAGTGCTCTGAGTTTCGGCAAGACCTCGCCGATGCCCAGATCGGCAATGGGTGGCATGGCTTCTCCTATCGCCTGCCGCAACGTGATGGAGATTTGACAGTTCGCTTCACTGGTGGTGGTCCAGTTCTTAACAATGGTGAGTGTGTTTTGCCAGGTCTCGCTTATCGACTTTTGATTTCTTCCGTGCTTGCAAAGGGCCTCTGGTGCATCGACAATCTGAGCCTGTCGGACACCGAACTCACAATCGCTGGCTGGTGTGTTCCTCCGCGCGCGCTCCCGGTGCCTGTAGCTCTCACACACAACGGAGGGACGCTACACCTGACTCGGCACCGGCGCGATGACGTCGCTCCCATGCTGGGACTGGTCAGAGATGAAACGGGCTTCGGCTTTAAGGCACGGGGTTCGTTCTCCAGGATATCTGAACACGAGTTTTCTTTCGATCACGCCCGTACTAAGCGCCCCTTCGACCCAAATCAGACAATCCACTACATCGAGATAGGCAAGCCACTTCCACCTGCAGCATTGCGCGTGCGCGTCCACGGCGCGGAAGAAGCTTTGAGTTTCGTGCGGGAAGGGTCTAGTGCCTTTGTTCGCCTTCAACGAGTGCTCAGCGAATATTTCTCAAAATCGATCACCGACTTCAGCCACGTACTGGATTGGGGGTGTGGGTCTGGCCGGGTGCTCCGCTACTTCGCCGACAGCACCACAATGAAGGTCACGGGTATTGATATCGACCCGCAGGCGATCGAGTGGTGCCAGGAGGCTTTTCCGCGCTGCGAGTTCATGGCGGTAAGCCCAGAGCCCCCGACACCTTTAGCAACCGAAACGGTCGACCTCATTTATGCCATTTCTGTGCTCACTCACTTGAGAGAGAATGACCATCTCAAATGGTTGGAGGAGCTGCACAGAATCTCCAAACCAAATGCTGTAATCCTTTTAACGACGTTTGGAGACACGGCCTGGTGGCGGGGCAGACTTCCATGGAACTTGTACGCAACGTGGAGAACGGATAACACGGGCTTCTTCGATGTCGGAAAAAATAGAGATATCGACGAGGTCGGCCTGGCAGACCGTGACTATTATCGTAATGTATTCGTGTCTCATGAGTACATCTCCCGTAACTGGTCAAAGTACTTTGACATAGTGGATATCCTGCCAGGAGCGATCGGCAACCTCCAGGATCTTTGCATTCTAGAAAGACGGTAGAGGAAGTGCGGCATACCGCACTCTGCCATTCAAATCGCGTCGCCTCGAATTATCTTCCGGCGCGCCATCGGCTCGCCCACGCACGAGCAGTATGTCGCGTTAGCTGTCGCTCGAACTCTGCCCAGCTCTGCGACATAGCTGCGCCCTCACGAAGCTCCAAGCCGCTCGGCGGTCCATCGGAAAATTGTAGACCGTAGGGGCGGCAATTGCCACTCGGCTTGCGTTGGGCGGTTCAAGGCGCCCGACGCGCTGATCGGTTCACTCTTCGAGTCGGGATAATGCGGAGTCCCATATCAATATGCAGGCCATTCTTCGGCGCTGCGGCTTCGCATAATCGCGCACTCCGCGTAATGCGACGCCTCTCCCAACACCGTCAGCCTCGGGGGTCACTTCAAAACCGGCCATAGAGGGTCACTTCAAAACCGGCCAACGGACCATCATCCTGGACAGACCTGTTTTACCTTACCGGCTGGCTGTTTGGCAAGGCCAGTTTGATCCAGTTCGGGCATTCTGCAAAACCTGATTCCAGTCCTCCCCTTCGTCCGCCGGCAGGCGGGTTTCGAAGATCAAATCGCTCCTTCCTGTTCTGATGGCGACG
>JAIQFL010000424.1 GCA_020073365.1 Terriglobia bacterium
CGCTGATTGCCGGCCCCGTAGGGATTCAGAGAGTCAAGTACCGAATCGGCAACGATATGTCCGCCATTCAGCGGGCCTAGATCATCGAAGGTACGGCTCAAACCATTGGCGGCCGGTAACGTCCGGCGACAAGTCCGAGAACCCCGGCCGCCGCAACGAAAATCCTCATCCTCTCCGCGCGGCCGTAGTGTCCCCCAACCCGTCCCACCCATAAAGCTTTCCCCGCTTCGGCCGATCTGTCTATCAGTACAATGTATGGCCTCTTGAGCCGGCGCGGCCAATTGATCGCAGCCGGTGTATCCCTGGTCGCCGGAATTCTACTGGGGCCGCATCGCCCATCGTACACGGGCCGCGTCTACCGGATCGGCGTGCGAAACAACGCCGCGGCTCAATCCGGGGCGCCGGAGGGCCGCGAATCCGCGGCTTTCCGCATTACCCCGATCCCCGCCACCCAGATCAAGATCGGCCTCGGCTCCACGTTTGAGGCCGCCCGCGTGGCCGATGATCTGCGGTTGCAGATCGGGCGCATGGCTGGCGACGGCGCTCTGTCTGTGCTATTCAACAAATACTCCGTCTATTCGAGCTCGGAGAGCGAAATCGTCTATCAATTGGCCGATTCCGAAAGGCGTTCACGGCTCCTGGCTTTCGGTGCCACCGGCCTGGCAGTGGCCTTCGCGATTCTACTCTGGCTGCTCGGACGCGTGCGCGAAGCCCGAAGAATCGCCGACCAGGCGAACTCCGCCAAGTCCGCGTTCCTCGCCAATATGAGCCATGAAATCCGCACGCCGCTGAATGGCATTGCCGGAATGGCCGACCTGCTCGCCCGTTCGGACCTCGATCCGGATCAAAGGGAGATGCTGGCCGTCATTCACACCAGTTGCGAGGCGCTGATCTCCATCGTGAACGATATCCTGGATCTTTCCAGGGTCGAGGCCGGCGGACTTCGGGTGGAGGCTGTCGACTTCGATCTTCACGCGGCCATTCGGGACGTAGTCCGACTGTTGGCTCCGCGCGCTGTGGACAGGGGTCTTGATTTGGAGACGTACATCGCTCCGGACGTGCCTCGCCTGATCCAGAGCGATCCGCTGCGCTTGCGGCAGATTCTGCTGAATCTGATGACCAACGCCATCAAGTTCACCGAGGCGGGGAAGGTCCGTCTGGAAGCGGTCTTGGGGGGAGACCCCTCCGACCGCATGGCGGTGCTGTTCCGCATCATTGACACCGGGATCGGGATCGACCCGGAGACCGCAGGCAAGCTCTTCTCTCCCTTTACACAGGCGGACTCGGCCACTACCCGTAAGTACGGCGGCACGGGTTTGGGCCTGGCGATCTCCCGCCGGCTGGTCTGCCTGTTGGGCGGCGCCATCGGGGTTGACAGCCGGCCCGGAGCCGGGTCCACCTTCTGGTTCCTCCTTCCCGTTAGGCCGGTTCCCGAGGCTTGCCCGCCCGTCTCGAGCCCGTCTGCGGAGTCGTCATGCGCCAGGGAGCCCGTCCTCCCGCCGCCGGGCCACAGTCACCATCAGCAGCAAGAACCACCCCCTCCGCTTCTGCCGGATGCACCCACCGGCAATGGGCGCATCCTGATCGTCGAAGACAATCCCGTCAATCAGATCGTGTCGCTTCGCGCCGTACGAAGCCTTGGTTATGAGGCGGAGGTTGTACCGGGAGGCTATGAGGCTCTGGAGGCCGTGGCCCGCAATGGCTTCGATCTGATCCTCATGGACTGCCAGATGCCTGGCATGGATGGCTACCAGGCGGCGGCCGAAATCCGGCGCCGCGAGTCCCGGGGCCGCACTCCCATCGTTGCCATGACCGCCAACGCCATCGGTGGGGATCAGGAACGTTGCCTGGAGGCCGGGATGGACGATTATCTCGCCAAGCCGATCCGGATTCGGGCCATGGCTGAGACCCTCGAACGCTGGATACCCAAAGCTACACCCCGCCTTTCCGGCAGCTCTAGGTCCGCTTCCGCCAGTCCTGCTCGAGCAAACCCCACACCACCAGATCCACCCATCGGTCGTTCACCCACTCTGCTTGGCGAGCCACGCCCTCTCGCGTGAAACCCAACCGCTCCGGAATCGCACAACTTCGTCTGTTTTCAGTCCCGCACCGGATCTCCACCCGATGCAGGGCCACATCGTTGAAAAGATAATCCAGCAACGAGGTACAGCATCGCGTGATCAGGCCTTGACCCTGTCGGCCCCGGTCGATCCAATAACCGATACTGCTGCTGCGATTGGCCCAGTCGATCGCGTGGCAGCCGATGGACCCGCTGAACTCGCCATCCACCCAGATGCCAACCTGCGGGCCCTGGTTGTCCTCGAACTGTAACTGGACGCGAGAGATGAAATGCCGCACATCCTCCGTGGTGCGCGTGTGGTCTACCCACGGCAGCCATTGCCGCAGATACTCGCGGTTGCGCTCCACGGCCGCAAAAATCGATGCCACATCGCGCATTTCGAACTGCCGGATCTCGATCCCTGGTGCTACCATGCGCCGGAACATCATCCACCCAGAAAAATCACTACGCTCCCGCCGGTTGCTGTGGATTCCTCGACTTCGAGATGGCCGGCGTCTCGGGCGTCTCCGGTTGCATCGCATGGGTGGTCAGCCCGACTTTGAGGAGTTCGAACGCCGCTTCCGGATCGTCGGCATAATGAAACAGGTTCAAGTCCTCGGGCGAGATCATCCCGTATTTGACCAGGGCGTCGAAGTTGACGATCTCCTTCCAGTATTTCGACCCATACAGCAGAATCGTGATCTGCTTCGCCAGTTTCTGGGTCTGGACGAGTGTCAACAACTCCATCATCTCGTCCATGGTCCCGAAGCCACCCGGAAACACCACCAGTGCTTTGGACAGGTAGGCAAACCAGAACTTGCGCATGAAGAAGTAGTGGAATTCGAAGCTCAGCTCCGGCGTGATGTAGGGGTTGGGGAACTGCTCGAAGGGCAGCCCGATATTGAGCCCCACGGTCTTCCCGTTCGCCTCAGACGCGCCCCGATTGGCCGCTTCCATGATCCCCGGCCCCCCGCCCGAGCACACCACGAACCGATGGGTGCTGTCGGTGAACTGCTCCGACCACTCCGTCAGCATCCGCGCCAGCGTGCGGGCGTCGTCGTAATACTCTTTGAGAGGCCCCTCCTCCCGAATGCGCGCCGATCCGAAGAAGACTACGGTGTCGCGCACTTTCTCGCGGCGGAAGTGGGCCAGAGGCTCCAGGAACTCCGCCAGGATCCGCAACGCCCGGGCATCCGGGCTGTTCAAGAACTGCTGGTTCAGATAGGCGACCGGGCGCCGTGTTTCATGAGGTGGTGGTGTTGTTGGCTTGGACATTCTTCTCTAGCTCATCGACGCGCTTCTTCAACTCTCGCACGGTCTTCAGCAAATCCGGCAGTTTGGGGAACGCGGTGATGGCGCGCAGCCACTCGTTGGCCGCGAATGCCGGCGATCCCGAAATACGCGTGTGGGGCGCCACATCGCCGCCGATTCCGCTCTGGGCGTAGACGATGGCTCCCTCGTGGACGGTCAAGTGGCCCGATGACCCGACCTGCCCCGCGAGCAGCACGTTCCGCTCCAGGACGGTACTCCCCGCCAGCCCCGTCTGGGCGCAGATGATATTGTCTTCGCCCACCACGCAGGCATGCCCCACCTGGACCAGGCTGTCGATTTTGGCGCCCCGTTTCACGCGGGTCTCCCCCACCGTGGCCCGGTCAACCGAGGTGAGGCTCTGAATCTCCACATCGTCTTCAATCACCGTCATGCCCGACTGCACGATTTTGAACTGGGTGCCGTCGGCGCGCTTGGCGAATCCGAAGCCGTCGCCTCCCACCACCACGCCGTTCTGCAGAATCACGCGATCGCCAATGCGGCAGAACTCCCGCACGGCGGCGTGGGAATGCGCCAGGAAATCGTCGCCGATCTGGGCGCCCTCGTAGATCACCACGTGCGGATGGATTACGGCGTTGCGGCCGATGCGCGCGTGATCCCCCACCACCGCAAACGGTCCGATCGAGCAATTCTCGCCCACCACCGCGGTAGGCGCCACAAACGCCAGCGGATGGACTCCCGGGGCGGGCCTCGGCGGCTGGTAGAACAGCGCCAGGGCGCGCGCGAAATCCAGGTACGGGTTGTCCGATACCAGGCTCGCAATGGGCAGCCCATGGATCGCCTCCGAAACCAGGATGGCGCTGGCCTTGGTATGTTTCACCTTGGGCGCGTATTTGGGATTGGCCAAAAACGTGAGATGCCCCGGGCCGGCATGCTCCATCCCGGCGACGCCGGCGATCTCCAGTTCCCCGTCGCCTTCCAGGCGGCACCCCAGCCGATCGGCGATTTCACGGAGTTTCATAAGCCAATGAGCGGACCCTTCCAGCGTACCGCAGACACACTTGGTGTTCTTCAGTTGGCTTGGGGGCTCTTCAAACGGCCTGTGGGGCGGCCAATCGTGGCTGCGAGCCGGCCTTCCGGCCGGCTGGACCCGCAGGAAAGCGGGTCCGCAGGCTGAAAGCCCGCCCCACCCGCCAATCCCCGCGACGCCCGTCCAAATCTGGGGTTCAATAGAGATATGCGAATCGCTTGTGGGCTGCTATTTCTGGGTTTCCTTCAGGTCCTCCCCGTGAGTGCCCAGTTTTCCGGGCGCGTCACGGGCGCGGTTGTGGACGGTTCCGGTTCCGCTGTTCCGGGCGCTACCGTCGATCTGTACCTGACAGGCGGACAGAAGCCGCTCATATCCGTCAAGACCACCGCCGAGGGCCTCTACCACTTCATTGGCGTGCGCCCCGCCGATTACGACCTCACCGTTGACGCCAAGGGTTTCATGAAGGCGGCCGTTCGGGGTGTCACCGTCGATGCCGCGCGTGAAACGAATGTCGCGACCGTCAGGCTGCAATTGCCCACCCTCACCCAGACGGTTGACGTTGCGGCCGAAGTCCAGGGGGTCGAGACCTCCAACGCGGAAATCTCCGGCACCATCAGCACGGAAGAACTCAAGAACCTCCCGATCCTCGACCGCGACGTGCTCTCGGTTCTGCAGACGCAGCCCGGGGTGGTCTCCAATGGCAACTCGACCACGGTCATCAACGGGTTGCGGACTTCCTATTCGAATGTGACCCTGGACGGCATCAATATCCAGGACAATTACATTCGCGACAATGCGCTCGACTACTCGCCCAACAAGCTGCTGATGGGCCAGGTCCGCCAGATGACCCTGGTCTCTTCCAACGCCAATGCGGCAGCCACCGGCGGCGCCACGGAGACGGCCTTCTCCACGCCGTCCGGTACCGACCAGTTTCACGGCGAGGCATTCTGGTACAACCGCAACAACTACTTTTCGGCCAACGACTGGTTCAATAACCAGGCTGGAGTCAAGCTTCCGTTCCTCAATCAAAACCAGTTTGGTGGTTCGGTGGGCGGGCCCATCCGAAAAGACAAGCTGTTCTTCTATTTCAACTACGAGGCCGTTCGCGCGCATCAGCAGAGCCCCGCCGACGTCACCATTCTGACGGCCCCCGCGCGCAGCGGCATCTTCTCTTACCACGACACGGCGGGCACCTTGCACCAGGCGAATCTGCTCGCGCTGAAGGGCATTACTTCCATCGACCCCGTCATGCAGGGACTTCTCAACCAGGTCCCCGGCCCGCAGTTCATCAACAACCCGCAAATTGGCGATGGCCTGAACACCGGGGGCTACCGCTTCAATCAGCGCGACAACCAGACCCGCGACAACGTCACTGGCAAGATCGATTACAACCTCAACACGAAGCATGCCATCAGCGGATCGTATCTCTGGAACCGCAACAACTCGGACCGGCCCGACGCCGAGAACGACTTCTCGGCCATTCCAAAGGTTTTCAACCCCACCCACTCGCATTTCCTGGCGACCTCCTGGCGGTGGACACCTTCTGCCCGGCTGACCAATGAAGTCCGCGCCGGTTTCAACATGACCTATGGCTACTTCTTCTCCAACCAGCAGTTCGGACCGTACTATTTTACCGGGATGATCTATTCCGACCCGGTAAACGAATTTCAACCGCAAGGCCGGAACACCAACACGTTTGCGCTCTCCGACGATGCGGCCTACCAGCGGGGGCGGCACTACATTCAGTTCGGCTTCCACGGGCAGAATATCCGGGTGCGCTCTTACGATGCCAATGGGGTGATCCCCAGCTACAGCCTGGCCATGGGTGCAGGACAGCCGGCCCTCACCAGAAGCAACCTGCCGGGAATCGGCAGCACCGACCTGGCGAACGCCAACGCCCTGTTAGCATCCCTGGGCGGTTATGTTGACGGCTATAGCCAGACTCTCAACGTGACCAGCCGCACCTCGGGCTTCGTTCCCGGCGCCCCCTTCGTTCGCCACTTCCGTCTCAACGACTACGACTTGTATGTGCAGGACAAATGGAAGCTTCTGCCGCGCCTCACCATCACGCTGGGGCTGCGGTGGCAACTGCCGGGCGTGGCCGACGAGCGCGATTCCCTGGAGCTGCTGCCGGTGATGCAGGGCACGGCCGTCGACACCCTGCTCTCGGATGCCACCCTGAATTTCGCCGGAGGTTCGGTGGGCCGGCCATGGTATCGCCGCCGCTGGAAAGACTTCGCTCCCAACTTCGGATTCGCATGGGACATTTTCGGCGACGGCAAGACTGCGCTCCGCGGCGGCTATTCCATCAGTTATGTGAACGACCAGGAATTGATTGCGCCCGAGAACATGCTGGAGGCCAATTCCGGACTGCAGGGAATCACGGCCGACACGGGTCTGTCCGGCCGTGTCGCCAACGGCGTGCCCCAGATCTTCCCGCCCACATACCAGGTTCCGCTGAAGGTCTCGGACAACTACGCCAACAATCCGTTTAGTGTAGTGGCCACCATCGATCCGAACCTGAACCGGCCGCACGTCCAGCAGTACTCCTTCGGTATTCAGCACGATTTCAAGGGCACCGTAGTGGAAGCGCGGTACGTGGGCAATCACGTGGTGGGCGCCTACCGGGCATTCGATTTCAACCAGGTGCAGGTGGTTCAAAATGGCTTCCTGGCCGACTTCCTGCGCGCACAAAACAACGGCTACCTGGCCCTGGCCAGGAATGGGGTCTTCAACCCGAACTTCAACGCCGGCATCCCGGGCAGCCAGCAGCTCACGGTTTTTCCGAAGCTCGCCGGCCGCGGCATGTTGAACAATGGCGACGTCCTCTTTTATCTGCAGACCGGCGAGGTGGGCGAACTGGCCACGCTCTACCAGACCAACGCCCTGAACGGCTCGGTCAACTTCTTCCAGAATCCCAACGCCCTGGCCGCCGACATGCTGACCAACTATTCCAGTTCCAGCTACAATTCGCTGCAACTCGTGGCGCGCCACCGCACGCACTCCGGCCTCAGCTTCGAGGCCAATTACACCTTCTCCAAGGTGCTCAGCGATGGCGATGGAGACTTGCAGACGCGCTTCCAGGCGTTCCTCGATTTCAACAATCCGTCGCTCGAGCGCTCGCGCGCCAATTTCGATCTCAACCACATGATCAAGGCGGACGGATTCTACGAGCTTCCGTTCGGCAAAGGCCATCGTCTGAGCGTTCGCAAGTTGGATCGTGTCATCGGCGGATGGGTCTTCGGCAGCACCATGGTGTGGCAATCCGGGGCGCCGTTTTCTATCCTTTCGGGGCGGGGGACGCTCAACCGCGAGGCGCGATCTTACTACAACACCGCCGACACCAGCCTGACCATGTCGCAGCTCAACAACGTGGTCAAATTCCAGATGACCGGGAACGGTCCCATGATGGTTTCCCAGTCCGCGATCAACCCGTCCGACGGCACGGGCGTAAATGCCGACGGCGAAGCGGATTTCGCCGGGCAGGTCTTCTACAATCCGGGCGCCGGCACGCTGGGCGTCCTGCAACGGCGCCTGTTCTCCGGGCCCTGGACCTTCAATACAGACTTGAGCCTGGTGAAGGTCGTAGATATCAGCGAGCACCAGCGCGCGGAATTGCGCATGGAAGCCTTCAACGCGCTGAACCACGCCACGTTCTGGTCCGGCGACCAGAACATTAACTCCACCACGTTCGGCGTGATCAGTTCCATGTTCTACTCCCCGCGCATCCTGCAATTCGGGTTGACCTACAGATTCTGAGGGGTGAGGCCGATGGAAAATTTCGCAGATCTCGCCGCGGGCTCCAGGGTCTATGACCTCGCGCAGCCCTATTTTGTGGGCATGCCGCATCACCCCGCACATCCGCCGTTTCTGTTCAGCCTGGTGAAGCAGCACGGCGAATACGTTGGACCCGCAGGGAACAGTTCGGCTTCCGACGCCATCGCCATGGGCAGCCACGTGGGCACCCACATCGATGCCCTGTGCCATTTTTCCTGCGGAGGAAAACTGTACGAAGGCCAGGAGGCGGCCCCCGTGCAGTCGTACGCCGGGGGTCTGCAGAAGTTTTCCATCGACACCATTCCGCCCATCCTGCGCCGGGGCGTGCTGCTCGACATCGCGGGCCTCTCTGGGACCGCCGCGCTGGCCCAGGATTTTGAGATCACGCCGGACCAGCTTGATGCCGCTGCGAGAAGGCAAGCGGTGGAGATCCGCGCCGGCGATGTGGTCCTTTTGCGCACCGGATGGGCGCATTATTTTGACGATCCCGCGAAGTTCATCTCGGAAGTCCGCGGTCCCGGTCCGGGCATCTCGGGGGCTCGATGGCTGAGCGCTCGCGGGATCTATGCGGCCGGTTCGGATACGGTAGCTTTCGAAAAGGTTCCCGACCCGTCGATGCCCGTGCACGTCCATCTCCTGGTGGAGTCGGGCATTCACATCATCGAATGCCTGAACCTGGAGGAGCTTGCCGCCGCGAGGGTGTATGAGTTCCTGTTTGTGGCCCTGCCGCTGAAGATCCGGGGCGCCACCGCCTCGCCGATCCGCCCCATAGCGCTGAAGTAAACCGGGGACAGACGAATCTGTCCCCAAATGGGAATGCAACTTATTGATTCGCCGATCTCTGCTGGGGACAGATCCGTCTGTCCCCGGTTTACTTCACTCGCCCTTCAGCGCCACCACCGGATCTACCCGCATAGCCCGCCTCGCGGGGATCAACCCCGAAGCCACCACTACGCCCACCAGTACGGCGGCAACGGCAATCACGATACCGGGATCCGCGGGTTTGACCCCGTACAGGAAACCGGCCAGCAATCGCGAGCAGGCGATGGTCCCGGCTACCCCGAGTCCCACCCCCATCAGGCCCAGCAACAGGGTCTCCTTGGCCACCATTGCCAACACCGAGAAGGGCCGCGCGCCGAGAGCCATGCGGATGCCGATCTCGCTGGTCCGCCGC
>JAIQFL010000026.1 GCA_020073365.1 Terriglobia bacterium
AACGAGTTAGCCCAAGTTCGGCCGGTTCTGTGACGAACTTGGGCTAGCGGCGCCAATTCGTGCGGCAGAGTGAACACCACATGACAATATGGAACGGGCAGAATTTCCTTCGCCCGGGCGGCAAGCCAGTCGTCGCGCGTCCGGCTATGGCACTTCGGGCAGTGCCGGTTGCGACACGATTTGTATTCAACCATCTGGTGCGAGCAGTGGTCGCATTGCTCTACGTATGTGCCGAGCGCGGCCGTGCGGCACGCGCTGATATCCCGGAAGGCCTTCCGTTGTTGGGAAGACAATACATCTCCCCAACGATCGAGGAATTCCTGCCCGTGTTGGCGAAAGACGTCGGCGATTTCCAGTTGGTGTTCCATCATCGCCGCCGGCCGTCGTCGGAGTAGTCGATCGGCTGCAGTTGGAGGGCATCGAAGGGACTACGGGCGGATTGTAGCCGTTGCAGAGATACGCGGAGATACTTGGCCGTGGTTCGAATATCCGCGTGGCCAAGCAGAACCTGGATAGTGCGGAGATCGGTGCCGGCATCGAGCATGTGCGTGGCGCACGCGTGTCGGAACAGGTGCGGGTGAACCAGGTGTTTGATGCCGGCCCGGCTTCCTGCATCCCGGCACAGCGCACGGATTGAATTGTCATCGAGCGGCTGATCCCGACGTTGTTTAGACGGGAACAGCCAATCGGTCGGCTTGCACCCGCGGTAATAGATTCGCAGTCGCTCCAGCAGAACCGGGGATAGCGGGATGTCCCGTGGGACGCTACCCTTGCCCTCGCGTACATGCAGCACCATCTTCGGGCCGTCGATGTCGCTCACCTTCAGATGACGCAGTTCATTGCAGCGTAGCGCAGTGGCATAAAACGTAGCGATGATCGTCCAGTGCTTCAGGTTGGTGGTCCGATCGAGGATGCGTGTGATGTCGTCCGGACTCATCACTATGGGCAGCCTGAGCCGCTTTTTGGGTGCGGCAATCTCCACGTCAAACCACGCCTGTTTGAGAACTCTGACGTAGAGGAACTTGAGTGCTCCCCGGTTTACCTGAATCGTACCCCAGGTGTCCTTCCTGTCATTGAGCAGATGTAGCAGGTAATGGCGGACATGGTCGGGACCCAATTTTGCTGGCGAGATTCCAAAGTGCTTCGCGAATCGTTCCACCAGACGTAGATATGTCTGAATCGTGGCCTCGGAGAGATTGCGCAACTGCAACTCTTCCAGCATTCGTTGCCGCAGAGGGGTCATCCAGATGAACTCCCTTCATCTATTGGTTTACCGCTTCCGTGTCCCGAATGCCACCGGGTCGTCCTGCCGCGATAGCGGCTTAGTTCAAGGGGATTTCGCGACAGCTATCGCACAACGCCGTCTTCGGCGGGGAAACTCCTCAACATGACGCCGAACGGGTCGTACCGCTTCCCTTGTGTTACCCCAACCTCCATAACGCGCCGGTGCCGGCTTGCGCTTCCACCCCACCGGCTCCCATCTCGAACTCTCCGAAGTCCAACACGTAGATCGTGCCCTCCAGCGGATGGACCCGCACATCGATCGGACGGCGGAACGGACCCGCTTCCACTGGATGGATCGACCAGTCCGTGGGATCGATCCGCGCCAGCGACCTGCCGATTTTCGGACCCGGCGGCCCCGTCATCGGCCGCTCGTCCCCGAACAGCGTCACGAGGATCTGTCCCGACGGCAGGACGTCCATCTTCGTCGCCGCTGCGTTGACCGCAAATCTTAGGAGCGGCGCCTCTGGCGGCAGCCCTCCGTGATTTGCCAGCAGCAGCTCGGGCTGTGGACCGCGCGCCGGCCGGAACCGCTGATCCGTTACGGGTACGCCTCCCACGTAGTCCGGCCAGCCGTACCAAGCCCCCGGACGCACCTCGAAAAGGATGTCCGGCGCCTGGCCGATCGGCCGGCTGCCCCGATCGTCGGCGCCTTGGTCCGTGGCGATCAGGCGGCCGTCCGGCAGGAAGAGGAGGCCATAAGCGTTGCGCAGCCCCCAAGCCACTAGTTCCAGGCCGGAGCCATCGAGCCCGCAGCGCATCACCGAAGCCGTGCAGGGGAGTCGGCCTTCGATCCGTTGCCCAGGCCGCGTTTCGGTCCCGAACGGCGAAAACGCTCCGGTTCGAATCCGGCGATCTCCCGTCGTGGCATGAGGGTTGTCGGTTTCCAGGTTCACTCCCCTCAGCACGATGTCGTAGCCCGGGATGTCATGGTTGTGCGGCAGCCGCTTGAGCCAGCCTATTTCATAGGCATCGAGACCAATCACGCCGCTGTTGGTCAGCGCCCCTTGGGAGAAGTAAAGCCAGCCGTCCGGACCTACCACCGCCATGTTCGTGTGGTAATTGCCGAGGCCCGGCAAGCCGTCGAGCACCGTCTCACGGTCTCCGCCGGGCGCCCAACGGCTGATCCGGCCGGGATATCCACCCTCCGAGATGTAGAAGAGATCGTCATGGAAGGTGAGGCCGTTGACCGGCCATTTCAAGCCCCCGAGGCGCTCCTCCGCCCGGCCGTCCGGCCCGATTCGCCGGATCTTCCCTCCAGGAGCCGCTCCAGCGAAAGGGAGGCCGGACTCCGCGACCCAGGGCGCGCCTTGGGCGTCGAAGGTGAGGCTGGTGGGGAAATCCAACCCCTGCGCGACGATCTCGAGGCTGCTCATCGCAGCTCCAGCCCCCTGACCGCGGCCAGAATCATCAGGAAGGCGCCACTGATCAGCTCGGGCCGCGCCGGAGCCCACCGCCGGAGATGCGCGCCACCGAAGAGACCCAGCGCGCAGAGCGACCCGCTGACCGAGCCGAGGATCAGGGCCGAGGCGATCACCGGGAAACCGAAGGATCCCAGCCCAACACCGGCCGCCAGATTGTCGAACGATAGCGACAGCGGGATACCGGCAAGGGCGATGCGGCTGCCGGCGAAGCGCTCGTCCACATCCTCCGTTGCTCCGCGCAACGCCATGATGATGAGGAGGAGACCGCAGATGCCCAGCACGGCTATACCAAACCGCTCCCCCCAGGGATCGGCCCTGGCGCGGGCCGCTTGGCCGAGCGCCAGGCCCGCGAGCGGCATGGCTGTCTCCCAGAACGCGAAGGCAGCGGCAAAGGCCCAGCGCCGCGCGGAACTCATCCGGAGTAACCCCAGGGCGGCACCCACCTGGAGGTTGTCGAGGCCGACGAGCAGCCCCAAAAGGAAAATGGCCGTCATAATGCTTTCGTCACTGCTGCCGTCAGCCTCCTCAGTTATGCGCGCCGCGCAGCAGGGACCAGGTGAAACCGGCCTTGGCGGCCTGGTAGTGGCAACTCATGCAACTGTTCCCACCCGCTCCCTCCGCGTCGCGCTGCGACTGGAAGTAGGTCTCCATTACTGAGTTGGTCACGCCGTTGACGGGGAAGGCGCCGCCCGCATCCTGGGGGTACTTGCCGCCGTCCTCGGGCGTTTTGAAGTCCTTTGCGTTGAAAGGCCACTGCGTCATCACCAGTTGATAGTGCTCCCAGACGGTCCCCTTGAGTGCCTGCTGCCAGATCGAGTTGGTCTGCGCGGTGCTTTCCGGGACCGGGTTGAGACGCGTTACCTGGACCGGCTTGCGCTGGCTGACCGGCTGGAGCTTTGGTGCCATGAACGGTGGCCGGTTCGCGTAGCCGCCGATGGTCGGCGGACTGTTGGAGCCGTTATTGAATGAGTACGTCTGGCCGGACACCGGGCCGCTCGCGGGCGGCACGTTGTCCACCTGCTCGAAGGTGCTCCATATCCATTCCGGGAACTTCTTGAGTTTCTGGGCGATGTGGAAGCCGATCAGGCCCACCTGCCGCGGATTGCACGTGTGCGTATCGGGATCAAGCACCAGCGAGTTGACCGCGTAGTAACGCCCCGCATCGTCGACGCCGGGAACGAGGATTTTCCAGGCGGCCTTCAGCATGATCGCGCCCTGGGTGGACGGTGGACTGCTCTCCGGCATCTCGACCGGCTCCGCGGCGGCCAGGTTCTTCACCAGGTAGAGAAAGGTCTTGGGTTGGCCGTCGGTGCCGCGAATGAAGTTGTACTGTGCCTCGTTGAAGCGGATCTCGTAGACCGCGTAGTTGAGCTTCTGGTCGATCAGGGGATAGGAGAACGCTTGGTTGCCGATCTCGACGACGCTGTCACCCTTGCTGTAGCGGACGAATATCCTCTGGCCGGGACTGATCGGGACGTTCCCGCAGGGGTTGACCGGGATCTCGTTTGAGTTCCAGGCGGCCGGACGGTTGGCGCCCTGGTCGAAGAGCTCGAAGTCTTCCTTGTAGGTGCCCCACACTACGGGCTGGGCGCCGGATGCCGCGTTTAAGAAGACCGACGGGTTGTCCGGCTGTTTGGGCGCGCCGCGCGGAGCGTCCGCGGCGGGCCAATTGAGCGCGACGAACTCCTGCCACGAAAAGGTATCCAGGAACGGCCGCTCCTGCTCGGGCGTCACATTCGGCGGGAAAGTGACGTCCAGGGGGATGTGGCCGCTGAAGCTCATGGCCGATGGAGGTGGCTCGAGTGCCGGCTTCTGTGTAGGCTGCGTCGGCGTAGAACACGCCTGGGCCAGCAAGAGCAACAGGACGGCGCCGGTTTCCAACAACGCCAGCCGCACACTGGTTCTTACTATACGTATCAAAGACGATCTCCTTAGGGTGGGAAATTCTGGCTGATCCAGTCGGTGAACATCGCGATCTGTTCGTCGGTGAGCGGCGGGAATGGCGGGGGCGGCATCCCCTTGTTCCGGATACGGTCGTAGATCTCTTTGTGGTTGGCCACTACGTCGCCGTAGGCGGTCAGATCGAAGCGCCAGATCATTTGCCCCTGGAATTGCTTGAAAAGGGGTGCGATGTCGTTCGCGAAGGATACCTCGGCCATAGGTTTCTACTGTCCTCCCTTGTCAGGCTTCAGGCGGAAGATCGCTAGCGTGCCGCCGTCCCGCCCCATGACGAGCGCGCCGGCTACGACGTAGTCGCCCCACACCGCCGGCCCCATGCTAAAGCCGTAACCGCCGGTGTAACCCTGGGTCTGGGAACCGATGGGGAACGACCACAGCATAGTACCGTCCTTCGTGTCGAAGGCGTAGATCATCACATTCGAGGTCGTGCAGAAGACGACGTCGTTGACCACCGCGGGCGAGCTCAGGCCGCACTCGCCTGCGTTGGTGTACATCGGTGGCATCGCCTTGGCGTAGCGCTTCGGGTCGTTGTCGTCGAACGGCCAGACGTCGGCCATCGTGTTCCAGTCGATGGCCCTCATAAATGGCGTGGACTCGAAATCGATGCCCGAAGCGACGAAATTGTAGTCCGCGCCGCCCATACCGACAAACAGCCGGGCCTGGCCCGGCCCCGAGCCGGGAGAGATCGCAGCGCAACTGTAGGTGCCGTGGTAGCACTCACCCTGCGTTGCGTTGGACTCCGCATTGGTCACCCGCGGGTTGAGCGGCGCGTGAACTCCTGGCTCGGCACTGGCGTCCTGGGTCGTGCCCTGGTGCGGATCGACGGTCGGGATTTGGAGCCCGTTGTCGTAGTACGGCAGTAGCTGCCGCCAACTAATCAGTTGCATGCTGGCTGCATTGAGCAGAAAGTACGAGCCGTTCTTGCAGCCGAAGCCGAGGATCGTCAAGTCCGTCGTTGGATTGGTGCCCGGCCACTGGTTGTTCACACCAGCCCGGCGGAAGATCGTGGGCGACGCCCCAACGTCGATGTCGTTGTCGCTCGGCCGGTAGTTGCTGAATGCCGGAACCTGGAAAAAGCCGGCGAACCGGCCGTCCTCGGCGCCCAGCGAAATGACCCCGTTGGAGTATCCGGCGGTCGGCAGAGCGCCGTCGGGCACGGCGTTTCCGGTGCCGGCGAAGATTCGGCCGAGCCCTTCGTCGTAGGCGATCGAGCACCACACCGAGCAACCGCGCACGAGCGCCTCGCCATCGAAGACCGTGAAGCCGGCCGGGTCGGTCACCGGATAGACGACGGATTTCGGCAACTCGTTCGGCAGGTTGTTCCGCCCGGCCTCGAAACGGCAGGTGCAGTATACCCAGGCCACACGGCCAGTCTCGGCCTCAATCGCGAAGATGAAGCTGTACAGGTAGGGGCTCTCGCCTTCGCCGATGCCTACGTAGATCTTGCCGCCGGCGAATACCGGCGAAGACCAGCCCGCGGCCGGCGAGCAGGTCTGGCCGTCCACCGGCTTCTCCGCCGTCCCGAGGATGTTTGTCACCGGCTGGTTCCTGGAGAGGTCCTGGTGACGCAGGTCGAGTCCCCAGATCTGAGCCAGGTCGCGGGCGCTCAGGCAGTAGACCTTGCCATTGAACGCGCTGAAGTAGACTTTGCCGTCGTCAAGCGTCCCGCCTTCCGGCACCACTACTGCTGGCGTGCAGCCCATGCCGGTAAATCCGTGGCCGTCGCGCAGGTCCGTGCCGAGGTTCCAGATGAACTTCGCGACAATGGCGCCGGTAGCGATGTCGATCTTGAAAAGTGCGCCGCCGTTGGAATTCTCGGCCTCGTGGCTGTTGGCGAGGCCGACGAAGACGAAGCCGTCGACGATCGCCGGGACCGAAACGACCGGTCCACCGAGTTGGATCCGATACAACAGCTCGAGGCTGGCGGCGTTGCCGCTCGTGATGTGGCTGCCCGAGGCGTGTCCGGTATGGCCGGGATCGCCGTGATACATCCACCAGTTCGACTTCGGACTCGCATCCCCTGTAGACGGCGGTACCACCGGCATAGTCCCAGCCTCCTCTCAGTGCTTTGGCCACCCAATTTCTGAAGCTCCCTAATTGGCCATTCACGTTAACATATCGTCTTTTCCAACCCAGTACAAGCGCGTTCGCGACCTTCTGAAGCGTTACGCTTAGTTCCGAAAGCGGGTCAGCGGCGCTGGCAGGGCAGATGGATACCGCTCCGCTGACACAAACAGCTAAGACACTACCTGCCGTTCGATGATAGTCTCTTGCGCGTCGAAACTCCGGAAATTATTCTGAGGATGCCGCCGAAGTGGAGACGGGTTACAACGTATTAAGAAACGCGATCAAATCCTCGCGTTCGGGGCCGGACAGCGTCAGCCCAAAAAGATGTCCGGGAATGGAGCGGGTCTTTCCGTCGTATCCCTTATAGCCCGTCGGCACATAATCAGGACGGATCCGAGAGGGATCGAACCAATCTTCCAGCGTGGCGGCTGAGCCATTGTGTCCAAATGGGCCGCGATACCAGACTCCCTTCAGGGACGGCACTTTGTAATAACCCGTATTTTTGTGAGTTTCCAGAGTATATCGGGCGTCGACGCCGATTGGGGCCCGCAGCACCCCGGCGATCTCCGCGGAAGGGTGGAACCCGTCGGCGGGAATCAGCCGATTGTTCGTGTAAAGTGGTGGCGTATGGCAAGTGGCGCATTTCTCGCGCCTGAAGATGGCTTGGCCACGCACGGCGGATGCGTCAGACCGGTGGGGATTCTTGGGGGGCTGGAGGGAATACAGGTATAGTGCCAACGAATATAGCTGTGGATCGCTGTATCGGGCGGAGGGAGGTCCGGCCCTGCCCGCTGTTGAATTGGAACCATACCGGTCCTGAGAGAACAGGTCCTGGGCCAGGGAACTGTAGCGCATCAAGTCACCGATACCGCGTTGCCGAATCAGTCCCGTATGATCCAGGAAGCGACGTTGCCGCACGCCGATGAGGTCCGGAATCTGTGGAGGCAATATCATGCTGGTATTGGCGCGCGCCGTGACTCCAGGCGGAATTTCCTCACCAGCCTTGACGAAGTCGGCGATGGTCATGGTTTCCGTCACGCGGTTGCAGTCGTCCTGAAGCCATGGCATTTGGAACTGCCGGGCAAATTTTCGCACTCGTGCGAGAGCTTGTTCTTGCCCCAGCATGGTTGCGGCAGAGGCCAGCAGGAGTGCGCCTTGCCGGTCACCCGGATTATTGCCTTGTGCGCCCGGAACCACCGTTCCCTCCGCGAGAACCCGCGTATGGCACGTGTTACAGCCCATCGAACCCAGTTCGACCTCGCCCTTGCGCCGTACAGTCCACCGGGCGAATGGCACGGTGCCATCCGTGGCAATGGGCATTCCGGTTCGGCGAAAGAACTCGGGGTCACGAAGGTTGTCGGCGGTAAAGAAGACTGCCTGGAATGAGGTCGGGGTATTGAATACGGTTTCTCCGGCCCTCACCCACTGCTCTTTGCTCTTCACCTTGGAAGCGTCGAACGCGATCTCGGGCTCGCGGGACTGCAGCCACTCCCGGTACCCGGCCGGTTCACGGCCTGGCGCATACACTGGATACGTCCGGTAAATCACGCGCTCGGGTATGCGGTAGTAGGCGGCCTGGTCGAGGTGAATTGCGGAATAAGCGGGATTCGCGGCCGGTAATTCAAGGGTATCTACTTCCGCTTGCGCCCAAGTTGTTGGAACCTGCGCGCGCGCGGCAGCGAGCGCCAGAAGTGCCGTAAGAACTTTCATATTACCCAGTCGGTCCGAGGTTAATCGCTAAGCATCGCCGGCCTGCTCGACGATGATTAGCCGGCAACTCTGATCTTCCTTTCCTGATGATAGCCTCTCTTGAGCCTGCCGCCTGCGGACCGGCCGGCAAATACCGCGGCGCAATTCAGAACGCGGCAGGGGCTCAGCGCTGCGGCGAAACGTTGCTGGGGCTAACAGCCCTTTGCACCAACGATTCATTGGGCGTCCGCCAAAAGCCCTTGTGGGAAGTCGCAACCGAATGCGACCGCGAGACTGGATCGCCCCGCGCCGGGATGATCTTGGCTACGGGTTTGTTTATTTTAACGCCTATGCGCGGGCCAGGGGGGCAGCCGATGGTCTGCCCCGCCGGTGCGATGATGGAAGATTCCGATGACTTCCGTTCAACAGGAGTGGCTTGCCGCCGCGCGGACTGCCATGGAGATTGAGGCCGCTTCCGTTTCGCGCGCGGCCGGCCGCCTGGATGGCGAGCTGATCCGCGCGGTGGACCTGATTCTGGCGCATGCGGGCAAGGTGGTGCTCACGGGGATCGGAAAATCCGGGCACATCGCGCGCAAAATCGTGGCCACGCTGTGCAGCACCGGCACCGCTTCGGTGTTCCTCCATCCGGCTGAGGCAGTGCACGGCGACCTGGGAATCTACACGCCGGGCGACCCCACGGTGCTCATCTCCAAGAACGGCAACTCCGCCGAACTGCTGGCGCTGGTGCCGCTGCTGCGCGAGTTTCATTCGCCGCTCATCGGAATCCTGGGATGCGCTACCTCACCCCTGGCGGCCGAATTGGACGTGCTGCTGGACGCTTCGGTGGAACGGGAGGCCGACCCCCACAACCTGGCGCCCACGGCCAGCGCGGTGACGGCGCTGGCCCTGGGTCACGCGCTGGCCATCGCGCTGATGTGCGCGCGCAATTTCACGCCGGAAGAGTTCGGCAAGTTCCACCCGGGAGGCCAGCTCGGACGCAATCTGCGGCTCTCGGTGCGCGAGGCGATGCACACCGGCGACGAGGTGGCGAGCGTGGCGCCGGGAGCGTCGCTCAAGGACGTGATCATCCAGATGACGCGACGGCCGCTGGGCGGGGCCTGCGTGGTTGCGCCCGACGGCCGGCTCGCCGGCTTCATCACGGATGGCGACCTGCGGCGGGCATTGACCAACCACGACGACATCCGCGAGCTGCGCGCCGAGGACGCCATGACGCGCGCGCCGGTGACGATCCGTCCGGAGGCGAGCCTGGGCGAGGCGTTGGAGCTGATGGAGCGGCGGCCCTCGCAGATTTCGGTCTTGCCGGTAGTGGATGAAACCGGGCGCGCGCTGGGGCTCATCCGGATCCACGATATCTACCTGGGGTCCCGGTAATGCGTCTCACGGCTGCGTTGCTGGTGCTGGTGGCGATTGCGGTTCTGGCCGTGGCGCCGGGGGATCCGGGGCGGGGGACGCCGTTGTGGCCGGGCGCGCGTTACACGCGGGAGGACCGCGACCGCAGGATCCAGCGCGGCTTGCGTTTCATCTACGTTTCGATCGCCCGCAATCCCGCCCACTTCCAGGAATACGGCCACGACTTGCTGGCCGCGTTCTACAACATCGCGGTGACGTCGGGAGATCCCCAGCTCCGCCGCATGGCCTGGAGCATGGGGCACGAGCGGGCCATCGAGTGGCGCCGCATTCATCCCGCGCCTCCGGCCGATGCCAATGTGAATGACATCAGCGACCTGGTCTTCGGCGATGATGCGGCGGGACGGCTCGGCGTACCGGATGCGCGCATGCACACCCAGCTTCGCGAGCGGGCGGCGGGCTTCTCGGTTTACGATTTCCTGCTGTTCGATCCGGTGAAAGAGCCGCCGCCATCGGACATCCCCAAGGAATGCGCGAAGTGCGGACACATCAACGCCCGCGGCACGACCGTGTGCACGCGCTGCGGTTCGAAGCTCGAGATGCACGACCGCTACGACCTGTACCAGGATGCGCTGATCGAGTCTTACACGGGCGACCGCACGGGGATCACGCTGGGCGCGCACTACGTGGACGTGCTGCAATGGCTGCCGGCCATGCGCCCTTACCCGCCGCGCCTGACGCACAATGAGGACCACTATTACGCCGGCGTGTATACCGTGACGCACCTGGTCTACACGTATAACGACTACAGCCAGTATCGCCTTTCGCCCGGCTGCTTCCCGCAGGAGTTCGCGCATCTGAAGGAGAACCTGCGTCAGGCCGTGGTGGACAAGGACCCGGAGACCATGGGCGAGTACCTCGATTCGCTGCGCTCGTTCGGGCTGACGTTCGGCGACGATCTGATCCGGGCCGGCTTCGAATTTCTGCTATCGATCCAGAATCCGGACGGAAGCTGGGGGGATGTGAAAGACCCGGACCCCTATGGACGGTATCATCCGACCTGGACGGTGATCGACGGGTTGAGGGATTACCGGTGGTCGCGCGTGCTGCCCTGCCCGGCGTTTTAGCGGCGTCTTTGGAGAGTCTCTCGAACCCGCTGTCCCAAGGCATCGGCGCTGAAGGGCTTCGCCAGGAAGTCGGGCGTTCCCTGGGCGGCCGCGGCATTGTGCGGATAGCCGGAAATGTACAACACTGCCAACCCCGGGCGGATGGTTTTCAGACGCTCGGCGATGTCGCGGCCATGGCCATCCGGCAAATCCAGGTCGATTATCAGCAGATCGATGGGACCTGGGAAGTTCCGTGCCCGGTCAGTCGCTTCCTTTCCGCTGGAAGCCGCGAGGCTGGTATATCCGAGGCTCTCCAGTACGCTTGAGGCAAACCGCAGCACGTCGCCATGGTCCTCCACCAAGAGAATGGTCTCAGTACCGCGCTGCGGGGCGATTCGCGGCGCAGACACGGCCGGTGCGGTCTCGCCCGGTGTGGACGGCAGGTACACGGATACCACGGTCCCTTTCCCTTTTTCGCTATGGACGGAAATCCAGCCCGCGCTCTGTTTGACGATACGATACACCGTACATAGCCCGAGGCCCGTGCCCACACCGGCCGGCTTGGTCGTATAGAGGGGCTCAAACAGGTGCGCCTTGGTCGAATCGTCCATACCCATACCGGTGTCGGCGACGGTAAGCAGGACATAGCCGCCCGGCGGCATTCCGCCGCGGCCCGCGGCCAAAGCAGCATCGAGCTCCAGATTAGCCGTCTGGATCTCGAGCCTTCCGCCTTCCGGCATGGCGTCGCGGGCGTTGACCACGAGGTTCATCAGCACCTGCTCCATCAGGCCGGCATCGGCGAGCGCGGTACCCAGCTTTGGTTCCAGCTTGCCGGTGAACTCTATGTTTGCCGGCAACAGGCGGCGGAGCAGCGTGATCATGCCGGTGACGACATCGTTCAGGTTCAGGATGGTCGACTGGTGCGTCTGGTGCCGGCTGAAGGCCAGCAGGCGGCCCGCCAGAGTGGCAGCGCGTTCTCCGGCTTCGCGGATGAGCTGCAGGTACTCTTGAGTAGTTTCCGGCGGCTCTTTCCGCGAAAGTAACAAGTCGCTGTATCCGTTGATTACGGTCAACAGGTTGTTCAGGTCATGGGCGGCGCCGCCGGCAAGGTGACCGACTGCTTCCATCTTCTGCGCCTGCCGGAGTTGGTCTTCCAGTTCGGCGCGGGCGGAGACAAAGCTGCCGCTTTCCAGACCGGGTTCGAGGGGCTCGCGGCCACCCCAGTCTTGGGGATCGGACTCCGCGCGCGTAGCGATCTCGCGCTGGATTGCCAAGAAATGCGAGATCGCGCCGGATGCGTCCCGGATCGGCGTGATGGTCATTTCCTCTAGATACTCGGAGCCGTCTTTCCGCCGGTTCCGCGTCTGCCCACGCCAGGGCCGGCCCGCCAGAATCGTTTGCCAGACCTCGGGGAAAGAGCGGGGCGGCTGCCAGCCGGATTCCCGCAATCCAGGGTTCCCGCCGATGACCTCGAAAACGGAATGGCCAGTGACCGCCGTGAACGCCGGGTTCACCCACCGGATGGCGCCGGAGCGATCGATGAGGAGGATGCCGTCCGCGCAGTTTTCAACTGCCGCGAGGACAGGATTGCCAGGCTGGGGACCGTCGGTGAACAATTCTGCTCCTTGTTTGAATTTCGACCCACACGGGATTCCCGGCGCATGAGAACGTAATCCAGTGCTGCCCGCTTCAATCTCCGAAACTCCTTCGGTGATAAGTTCATGGACACACATATGCTTTCCTTTGCCTCCTTAAAGAGGTAGAAGCGCCGGAGCAGTTCGTGCTCCCGGCTGGGGAGCGAACGGACCCTATTGACGACGTCTGTCTCCCGGGGCGCGTTCGGCGGGATCTGCAGCCCCCTCTGAACCGCCTTCCGCAACTTTCGTATCGCGGTCCAGACTGCGCCGAGCGTGCCACCTGGCGTGCGCTCGCACAGACGTTCCACAAGAACGCTTTCGAGGGCGCTTTCGAGGACTTTGGGACACTTCGGGCCTGATTTACCTGACCCCGGCGAGGGCTCTTCAAGTATGGCGGCCACCTGGTTCAGGCCGGCAAGTTCTCTCGCGCCGTAGCTCTGCCAGGCCGATCCAAACGCTGCGTCTGCTTGTGTCATGAAAGGATGATTCGGTATTAAGGGGCGATGTGGACATTTCGGGTGACCGAGGAAGTCGGTTCCATTCCATTATGTTGTTCGGCGGACCGGGAACCCATCCGTAGTTCTACGGGTATCCCAGTGGAAGATTACCGGGCCCACGGCTGTCCCATGTGGTTGATGGGCCTCCGATATCCAGGAAGCTGTCAGACATCGTATGGGTTGGCACTGGAGGGCCCCTCCGTAATTCTACGGATACCTGATTCGGGCGATGGCGCGTTTAATGGAGCTATAGCATGGGTCGCGTATCGGGATCGCTTGCTTACGGGGTGCCCCCTGGGCCCGGCTCCGATCGGAGCTGCGACTGTGCGGGAGCGGTCTTCATGTACTTAGTATGATAGGGCGACAGCGGGGATGACGTATGCCTAAGACCAGAGTCTTGCTGGCGGATGACCATGCGGTGGTCGCACAGGGCCTGGAGGCTCTGCTCAAGGACGATTTCGATCTGGTCGGCGTAGTGAACGATGGACGGGCGCTGCTGGATGCCGCGGAGACGCTTCGGCCGGATGTGATTGTGACCGATATTTCCATGCCCATGTTGAACGGACTGGATGCGATCCGGCAGATCCGAATGCGCTGGCCGGGAATGAAGGTGATCGTCCTCACCATGCACCGGGAGACTCAGTTGGCCGTGGATGCCTTTCGCGCCGGTGCTTCCGGCTACATGCTGAAGGTCTCGCCGGGAGAAGAGCTCATTACCGCGATCGCCCAGGTGGCTCTGGGGAGAGCCTATGTGACCACCCTGCTGACCAAAGACCTCATCACGGTTCTTATGGAAGCCGGCCGCGAAGGGTCACCCGGGGACAACCCGCTGACCCCGCGCCAGCGGGAGGTTCTGCAATTGATCGCCGAGGGGCGCACGATGAAGGAGGTGGCCTCGATCCTACACATCTCGCCGCGGACCGCCGAATCGCACAAATATGAAATCATGCAGACTCTGGGGGTAGAGACTACTGCCGCGTTGATCCAGTACGCCTTGCGACTGAAGTTGGTGTAGGAGCGATCTGAGAATGCTCTGCAAGTGGTGGGGCGGACCCCTTGGGCCGCAGCCGACGCCCCCGTCGGCCTCTCGGGGGCCGCAGCGACCCTGTTTTGTCGGGCGACGGGCGGGTCCCGGGCGACCCGCGCGGACCAGGGGGTCCGCCCCACCATTTGTGCCAGGCACACATGCAATTTCTTAATCCAGTAACGAGGCCAGGACCGTGGCCCGGGCGGAGGGCGATCTGGGAACGCGCTGCCGCAAAGTTGCCGGTCTGGGCTTTGCCTCCCAGCCTTGCCGACGCGGAGAAAACCCGCACCGGCCGCACCCTCTATGTCCTTTTGCTGAGCCTGATGGCGATGGGCACTTTCTCGCTCGTTCAGGCTTGGGTTCATCACTGGACGGGCGCCGCTTACACGCTGGGCGCCGAGAATTTGTGCCTGCTCGCGGCCCTCTGGTTCAATCGTCGGGGAGAAACCGAATGGGCAACCAAGGTCATCTGCTTCAGTGAACTGGCCTGCGGGTTGCTCTTGACCTCCCTGTTCGGCATTGGACTAAGGGACGAAGAGGTATTGCTGTTCCCGCTGATGCTGGTCACTGCCGCGGTCCTGCTGCGTTGGGGCTCGTACGTCAGATTTGCGGGACTGGTGGTTGTGTCGGTGATAGGCGCCGGATTCATTCTGCAAGAAAGCGGCACCAGAACCAGGCTCCACACCGTGGTCAACATGGTCAACATCCTGTTGACTACGGTGGTTGCTGTAGGGCTGCTGGCCCGCAATCTGAAGGAACGCGTGCTCCAATCGCGGGAAGCCGAGCGGGAGCTAGAGGCGCTGAGCGCGCGCTTAATCCATGCCCAAGAGGAAGAACGGACCCGCCTCGCCCGGGAACTGCACGACGATCTCGCTCAGCAAATCGCGGCGCTGAGCATTGGCTTGAGCAATCTGAAGCGGAAGATCCCACAGCAGGATGCGGAGGCGCGGGGCCAAAGCGAACTGATCCAGCAGAAGCTGGTGGACCTGTCGGAGAGTGTTCGCAGGATTTCGCACGAACTCCACCCGGCTGTGCTGGAGCATGCCGGACTGGCCGCCGCCTTGCGGGACTACTGTTCGGAGTATGGGCAGTTGACGGGCATCCGGGTGTCGGTACAGACCCACGGCTCGCTGGACGGTGTGCCGCCCTCCATCGCTCTTTGCATCTACCGGATTACGCAAGAGGCGCTGCAGAATGTCGCGAAGCATGCGCATGTGGGAGAAGCCGAGGTCGAGCTCAGGCGCTCCGGCGGTAGGTTGCGCCTGGCCGTGTCGGATCGCGGGGCAGGAATCCAACCGAGCCGCGCCGGCAAGCCGGTAGGGCTCGGTCTGGTTAGTATCAAGGAACGAACACGGCTCGTGAACGGCGCTTTCGAAATCCAAAGCAAGCCCGGCCAGGGCACCGTTGTGCTGGTGACGATCCCGGCGTGAAGGAGCCTTGGCGATGGCTGCCGGTCCTGCCGCGGACGGGAAAGTACGGAGCATCACCCACGCCGAACGAACCCAAAACCGCCGGCGCCTGGCGTTCCGTTACAGTGGGAGCATGAAGACCCTGATGGCCGCCGGATTGGTTCTTGCCATGCAACTGGCCGGACAGGAAATCCGCCTGGTGCAGGCCGCGACTGGTATCGGCGCGCCCACCGATATCCAGAATGCGGGGGATGGGTCGGGACGGCTTTTTTTCGTCCAGCAGAACGGGATCGTGCGACTCTTCCGCAATGGCGTGCTGTCTCTCCAGCCGTTCCTCGATATCAGCGCCAAGACCCGCGCCAATGGCGAACTCGGGCTGCTGGGGCTGGCATTCTCGCCCAGGTTTGCGCAGAACGGGCGGCTCTACGTGGATTACACCGACCTCTCTGGAAACACCGTCATCGCGCAGTATCGCCTGTCGTCGAACCCCGACGTGGCCGACCCGACGAGTGAGATCGCCCTGCTGCACATCGCCCAGCCATTCGTCAATCACAAAGGCGGGCAGATACGTTTTGGGCCGGATGGCTACCTCTACATCGGGATGGGCGATGGCGGGTCGGCAGGCGACCCTCTGCACAACGGGCAAAGCCTGGGGACGCTTCTTGGAAAGCTGCTGCGCATTGACGTGGAGAGCGACCCGGGACACGTGCGCATCCCGCCGGACAATCCTTTCGTGAACTCGGCGGGCGCACGCCCCGAGATCTGGGCCTACGGGTTGCGCAATCCGTGGCGCTTCAGCTTCGATAGCGCGACCAACGACCTGTGGATCGCCGACGTCGGGCAGGACACCTACGAAGAGATCGATTACCAACCGGCTTCCAGCCACGGCGGCGAGAATTACGGCTGGAGCCTGATGGAAGGAATGCACTGTTATGTGCTTGGGTGTAACACCCAGGGGCTGACCCTTCCGGTGGTTGAATACTCGCACATTGTAGGTGGGTGTTCGGTGACCGGCGCGTTCGTGTATCGGGGGCAGGTTTCGCCCGGCTTGCGCGGCACTTATCTTTACGCGGATTACTGCAGCGGCATTGTGTGGGGGCTGTCCCACGAGGGGGGCGGCTGGACCAGCCGGAGGCTCACCACTGCCGCCGGATTCAACATCACAACGTTCGGCCAGGACGAGGCCGGCGAACTCTACGTCGCCGACGCGGCCTCCGGCACGATCTATCACGTGGTGGGCAGCACGGCGCCCAGGATCGCGGTGGGCGGAGTGGTGAACTCGGCGAGTTTTGTTCCCGGGCTGGTCGCGGGATCGCTGGCCACAGTGTTCGCGGCCGGAGTGCTGGATGCCCCTGGGGTGGTAATGGCCGGCCAGATTCCCGTCGCCGCATCGCTGAACGGCGTCTCGGTAACGGTGAACGGGACGGCGGCGCCGATCTACGCGTTGGCCAATTCCAACGGCCTGGAGCTGGTCAATTTCCAGGTTCCGTTTGAAGTGGCCGGACAGACGACGGCGTCGGTGGTGGTGTCGCGTGGGGGACAGGCGAGCCCCGCCGTCGCGGCGCCGGTGCTGGACGTGCAGCCGGCGGTGTATACCAACGATGCGACACTGACGCAGGCCGTGGTGGTGCACAACGCCGACTACACGCTGGTAACGGCCGCGCACCCGCTCCAGCGCGGCGAATTCGCGTTTCTTTATGCGGCGGGCCTGGGGCGAGTGGCTAACCAGCCCCAGACGGGCGCGGCCGCTCCGGCTTCGCCTCCGCTCGCATCGGTGCCGGGCAATGTGCAGGTGACGTTGGCGGGCCTGGCGTGCGAGGTGGAGTACGCGGGACTGGCGCCGGGGCTGGTGGGCGTGTACCAGGTGAACTTCCGCGTCCCCGCGAATGCGCCGGGCGGGTCCGGGGATCTGGTGGTCACGGCGGGATCGGCGAAGAGCCCCGCGGTGAAGGTGCCGGTGCAGTAGGGCATTGCTGGATGGCATCGAAGCCACGACCGTTGACGTCAGGTCAGAGTCAGATGCTGTGAGAATCGGTTGGCAGGCGAAAGCGCCCGCCCCACCTTGGCGCAGATACTACTTCGGCACCGAAATGGTGATGTTGCGGTATTTCATCCCGCCCGTGTGATCGCCCTGGATGTAGAACGGGCCGGGCTCGCCTTCATTACTGTCGAGCGCGCCCCCGGTGATGCCTGGGATCTCTTTGTTGTCGACGGTCTTGACGCCGTTGCGAATGATAGTCACCCAGCGGCCCACCAGGGTGACGTCGTAACTCTCCCAGGTTCCGGGCTTGCGCGGCAACTCCACCGCGGGAGCCAGGAAACTGTAGATCGAGCCCATGCGGTGGAACTGGTCGTTCGCGTCCAGCGGTTCGTACTCCACCTGGACCTCGTAGCGCCCGCGCAGATAGATCCCGCTGTTGCCGTGGTCCGGGCAGTTGTACTCTATGTGCAACTTGAAATCATCAAACTTACGGGTGCTCTTCAGATTCGAGCCGTGATCCTGGTTTACCAGCTCGCCGTCCTTCTCCACCCAGTGATTGGTGGCAGGGGTGATCGGTTCCCATCCCGTCAGGTCCTTCCCGTTGAACAGCGGTTCGGGATTGGTCCACGCGCCGGGCATGGGACGTTTCAAGGCCGGCGCCCGCACACCCGCCAGTTGCCCCTGCACGGTGTCCCCGCGCTTGATCGTGCCGGCGAGTTGGTCGCCGTCCTTGGTGAGGTCCCAGGTGGTCGCCGGTCCTCGATCGGTGGCCGGAATCAGAGTCAAGGTCAGGTGCGATCCCTGCAGTTTTGCGTCGGACGCCACGCGCGTGCTGGCCGAGCGGGGTTGGATCAGGGCGGATACCACGCCGTTGGTTTGCGTGACCTCCATCCAGTCGGGGTACGTGTCGCGGGGTGTCGTGACGGTGATATCCCAGCGGCCCTCAAACGGGCTGGTCTGTGCGACCGCGAATGGAAGAAGGCCGGTTACAGCGATTGACAAAAGACACAGTTGTTTCATCTTCAGATTAGTTTATCGGAAATAGCGGCCGCACGTTGCCCGGTGGTCATAATAGAGACGATGCGCCGGTTCCTGATCCTCACGCTGCTCGCGGCCGCCGGGGGGACGGCCCAGAGTATCGTGGATCCGGCCAGGCTCGGTCCCAGGATGCTCGATTTCGACGGAGGGATCCGCGACGTGCCGCTCCAGTGTGAGGTCACGCCCCTCCAGCCCATGCTGAACTTCGGCTTTCGATTTCAGGCCGGCTACGCGGTGCGGGTGCCCATGCAACAGTACCTCGGGCCGGGGCACGTATGGGTGGTACTTGTCCGTGTGACGCCGGACGGAGGAGACCACAAACCTGTATATTTCGCCGCCAGGACGCGGCTTCCCGACATCCCCCGGACCAGGTTGGAAATGGAGCTTGGGGGCGGCTACCTGCTAGGCGAAGGCCGGTACCAGGCGGCCTGGAAGATGTTCGACGATGCCGGACGGGTGTGCCGTAAGCAATGGAGCATCGACGCCCGGCTGAGGCTCAGCGAGCGCAAGGTGAAAGTTGCGTTGCCGCCCTTCACGGTCGCGGAATTCTCCCTGCGTGGGGCGCCCCCTGCCGTTCACACCGGTGACGATGCGCCGCGCATCCGGCTTACTGTTCTGATGCACGCCACGCCCGTCAACCCACGCAGGACCAGACTCGGCGCGAGGGACCGGATGCTGCTGCTGGGCACGCTATCGTCGCTGCTCGACCGGCTGCCGGTGCGCTCCGTCCGGCTGGTGGTGTTCAACCTGGATCAGCAGAAGGAGTTGTACCGCGAGGAGAACTTCGTCCCGCAATCTCTGAACCGGGTGGCGCAGTCCATCGAGGCCGTGGAGTTGGGAAGAGTGGATTACCGGGTGTTGCAGAACCGCGGGGGGCACCGGGAACTTCTCGCCGCCATGGTGAATGGCGAACTGACCGCGAAGGAGCCGTCCGATGTGGTGCTGTTTCTCGGCCCGATGGCGCGGTTTCAGGACAAGGTGCCGTCGGACGAGTTAGAGAAGCCTGCCGGCGCGATGCCGCGATTCTACTATCTCCAATACCGGCCCAACTTTCCGCAGCCCGCGACCTCTCCGGACGTCATCACGCAGGCGGTGGCGAAGCTGAAAGGAAAGACGCTGGTGATTCACTCGCCGGGGGATTTTGCCAAAGCCATCGAGCAAGTGGAGCGGCGATAGCGTTCGGTGGGGCAAACGATCGGTTTTTGTCGTCTGCCTGGGCTCGATACTGGCCTCGGACAAACGTGACAGTCCACGAAGACCGATGTTCAGGCCCACTACTGGGGCAAATTGAGTGTCAGGCCCCGCTCGCGGTTCAGTTGCAGGCTCAGCTCGCGGTCCACGGTGTCGAGGGCCACTTGCTTTTCCTCGTGCTGGAGCGTGACATAGTGCAGCGTTTTGCCATCCACCCAATATGCCGCAGCCGCGCGGATCACATGGTCTTTGAAGGCCACCAGATAGATGGGTGAAGCGTCACCGCCGCCCGACCGCCGGATCTCCTGGCCGTACTGATCGTATTCACGGGTCACCGGCGTCGCGCGCTCGGTGTAGACCGGCGCGGATTGGGCCTGCGAAGGATAGACCACGGTCACATTCGGCGAGGGATTGTATGCTGGAGCGGCGTAGGACGCCGGATACGAGTAGCCGTAGTCATAGGGATAGGCGTAACCGGGATAGCCAAGTCCAAGTCCAAATCCGAATCCTCCCCAGTATGGATTAAAGAAGGGCGAGGCGAAACCGCCAGAGAAGCCGCTACGGAATCCTCTGAAGCTTCCCATGAACGCCCCGCCGAATGGGGCGAAACCGCCTCGATTAAATCCGCCGTTGAAGCCCCCGAATCCGCCGCCGTGGAACCCGCCGCCAAAGCCGCCTGAGAATCCTCCGTGCCCACCGCCGAAACCGCCGCGAGCACCACCGCCGCCCATACCACCCCGCTGTGCCATGGCGTTTCCGGCCAGCAGGCAACATAGTGTAATTTGCAGAAAGGCCCTCATGGAATCATCCTCTACTGGGAGCTTACTCCTGAAAGTAGCGGTACGCAAGCCGGTAGGTTCCCGGCAGGGGGATCCCCGAAGCAGGCCCCAGCGCTGTCCGCTTGCCTGCGAGTAAGATCGTATTATCGATGATTTATACCTGTTATGAGATGGCTAGGGATTGCCGGGCCGATCTGCCGGAGGGGTGGTCCTATTTCCTTTCCAACTATGTTCCGATAGTCCGAAGGTTGGTGGCTCGCTATGGGCCGGGAGATGACGCGCTGGTTGGCCGCGTGCTGGTGGGGATCCGCAAGCCCGAATCGAGCCTGTTTCAAACCCTGGAACCGGTGCCGGAGCGATGGTTCTTGGCCGAATTGCGCCAAAAAGTACTGGCCGAACTGGAAACACCGGTTCCGGAGATCGAAATCGATCTGGACACCGTGGCAGCCGCGCTGGAGCCGCTGACCATGGTCGAGAAGCAGGCCGCCTGGATCGAGACCATGCGCTACACCCCGGAAGAAACCGGTCCAATGCTGCGCATGGCTCCCAAGACCGTGGAGAAGATCCGCGACCGCGCGGCCGAGCTCCTTCGCGGCAAGGTGGATGCCTGGCGGCGCAGCCTGCTGCCGGATAACGGCGCGTCGCTGGGGCGAGCCGCATCCGCGGGGGCCGGCAAAGACTGTCTCTCGCCCAAGACATTCCTGAATATCCTGGACGGCCGCATGACCTGGCGTGGGCGCGAAGAGCTGGAGCGGCACGTCAATGGCTGCTGGCACTGCATCGATCACTTCTGCCGGATGGTGGAGATCGTGGAGTTGGTGCGCGGAATTCAGCCGCTGACGGAGCCAGAAGTGGAACCGTTCCGCCGGCTGCTCGGCATCCAGGAGCAGAAACGGTCCGTGTGGAAGCGCTGGCTGGGCGGGTCGTGAAGAGTCGTGCGCGGGTTCGCCTCTGGGGAGAAGCGCGGGTCCAGGGGGACCGTCCACCAAAGGGACCCCAGGACCAGGGGATCCGCCCTTTGGGGTGCCCCCTGGGCCCGGCGCCGGAGAGTACCTGTGCCACGGCTGACGCCCGCACGCGTCACTGAGATTTGCGGCCCGCAGTAGCCAGCGTGCTCAGTTTCTTCTCGATTTGGGCGGCCTTCTGCCGCTGCGGTTCGGTCAAACTGGTTTGATCCGAAGCGAGGCGTTCCGAATTCTCGTTGGGATAAGTATAGAAGGCGCCGGTGCTGGCCTTCTGCTGGACCATCAGTTTGTAATTGCCGTCGGTATGGAAATTCCTGGCCCACGTGTAGAACTCGCTGGTGTGTGCATCGCTTTGCTGCGGGTCGGCAGGCGGCTCGGGCAACGTAATCGAGGTGCCGGTCTGCAGCCCGGCTTGCGGCCCGAAATAGGCGGTCGTCAAGCCGGCCAGGCGCCCCTCCGCGGCCGCCAGGCTGAAGTTCACATCGGTCGTCATGTCGTTGAGAGTCGGCCCGCGATATGGGTCGGAGGTGTCCAGATCGGGTGCGGACGTGGTGTCATCGACGGCCAGGTCGCTCTGCCGGTTCTCCTCCTGGTGGGCCGGGCCGTAAGTCCGGAAATGAGGATGTGCGTCCTGGGCAATCATTCCCTCCCAGTTCGAACCATAGTCGAGCGTGATCACGAAGCCTGCCTGGAGGATGCGGCCGGCGCCCTGAATGTACTTCTCCAGTCCCAGGTTGATGTAGGTCACCACGCCTCGCTCATCTTTCGCCAGTTCCGTGGCATAGAAACGCGCATAGCGGCGGAGATGTTCGGCGAGTTCGGGAATGACGTGGGCCGGAACGTACAGTTCGCTGAACTCCAATGACTGCGCGGCCGAAACATAATCCTTCGAGGGAACCAACGCCTCCAGGAGCGCCACAAACGCCGCCCGTGTCAGGTACGTATGATCCTGCTTGCCGGGGAAGAACCTGCTCTTGATGGCGCGGTCGCCCTGTTCCACGGTCTCCGCCACGGGGGCCGGCACATCCTTCTTGAGCCTCTCCCAAGTCTTTTGGAACAACGAAGCCGCGACGAACGCCACTTCCGCCGAGCCATCCGCCGAGAGGATGATCTTGTGCACACTGAAAGCGTCGGGCAGTTCGTTGGAGAGCACCACGCCCTTTTGGGTGTCCGGCGGGATAGTCGCCGTGGGATCGGTAGCGTCCGCCTCCCGCGCTTCGAATCGCTTGCCGAACCGGGAATTGCGCTCGCGTTGCTTCTTGCTCAGGGCCGGGGAGCGATCGTAGCAGATATAGAAAACCTGAGCCGCGAACTCACGCCAGGATGGATCGGGACTGTCCTTGGCCTGCTGGTCCAGGTAATCCAAAATCGATTCGGCCAGGGAGCCGTTGCCGGCTCCGAACTCTGCGACGGTGAACGCTTCCCGCGGGCCCAACGTTCCCGCCTGGCGCATCCCGCGCCACATGCGGAACATCTGTTGGGCGATCATCTGGCCGAAGTAGGGGGCCAGAACATTGGGGAAGGTCTGGTAGTCCGTCGTGAAGCTGACCCGCCCGCTGGCATAGTAGCCAAACTTGGGATGGAACATCACCAGGTCCTGATACTCCAGAAACGAGGGAAAGTAGTCCTTCACGGCTGTCTCGGTTCCGGGAGCGACGTGGATTTCATCGTGAAGCTCCCGAGGGTTCACCAACCGCCGGTCGCCGGCAGCGTCCGCGTGGGCATGCGGCCAGGGAAGGCAGCACAGCATTGCCAACACCAGAAGCATTGGCGCAAACCACGACCCGCGGAAAAAAGCACGCATTAGCACAGCTTACTGCAACCGCAAGGCCGTGTGGGAACTCCGCGACGGAGCCCCTTGTGGGGCAGATTGTTAATCTGCTGCCGATTGGCAATCGGCCTTTTCTGTGGCAGCGAAAGGCGGATTGCCAGTCCGCCGCAGGTTGCCAACCTGCCCCACATTATCCTAAATCTCGCGCGGTCGACTCGCCGCCACCAGCCACAGCAGGGCAGTTGCAGCCAACAAGCTGATCGCGGCGCCGATTCGCAGGCTCATCGGGCGGAACTCGAATGCCACACGATGCTCGCCGGGCGGCACCTGGACGGCCTGAAACGCTCCGTCCCAGCGTTCAATCCCGGCTGGATGCCCATCCAAAAAGGCCTTCCAGCCAGGGAAGAACTGCTCCACCAGGACAAACCGGCCGCCGCGTTCGGATCCGACCAGGAACTCGCGGCGTTCCGGGATCCACACCGCGGGTTCTGCTCTACCGCCATCCTCGTGTTCCCAATGATAGGGCGGCTTGGCGTGCAAGTATTCGTAGACGCGGCAAAAAATCTCCGTTGTGCCGACAAGTCGATAGTTGCGGCTGGCTGCCAGTAATGGTTCGCCCGGGAAGCCGCTGCGTACCAGCACGTACCGCACGCCTAAAGCCTGGAGCATGGCTTCGTTTTCCAGGTCCGCGTAAAACAAGCGGTTCGTGCGAAACGGGACCCAGCGCTCAATCGTTTTCTGGTACTCGGCCGGCAGAAAGGGGTCGAAACCCGCCGGAGTCGCCAGCCCCCAATAGCGGTAATCCACCGGGTCCGGCCCGGCGTCTTCATCGGTCACCACACGGTACTGCCGGTTCTCCCACATGGCGCGATAAGCGGCATCGTCTACGCCCGCTATCCCATACGGAAGCTGTAGGTCATCTACATCGCCGCGAATGGCATTGAACCAGCGCCCTGAGCCAAACACCTTGTAGTCCGTTGCGACTGTCAACACCAACAGGGCGGTGATGAGATTTCTGCGCCGTCCGGTGGTCTGACGGACACACCAGAGACAGACAGAGAAGAGCACCAGGGCAATGGCTGTCTCGACCGCTGCCCGTGTACCGGTTGCAAACAACCCGCCACGATGCCAAATCCACAGTTCACGAAAAGACCACGCGGCCAGCGCGGTCGCAGAACCAAAGAACGCCCAGGCCGGTATGGTGCCCGGTGAACGAGCCTCCAGGAAGTCATTCAAGCCGGTAGCCGTGATTAGCGCCGCCATGGCCGCAACGGCTGCATAGAAACTATAGGGCTGCATGGTGTAATCCAATGCCGGAACCCGTTCGACCGCTCGGATCAGGAAGTGTGGTGGATCGGCCAGGAGAAGAGCAACGGCCAACCCCAACACCGGCTGGAAGTAAGCACGACCTTGGTGTCGCCGGATCGCCCATGCCATGGCGAACAGGGCCGGGAGACCGAGATATAGGTACATGCTGCCCGGATCGAAATAGGTAGGATGGCCAGAGTTGAAATCAAACCAATTCGGAACCAGGTAGGAGAGCAGCAAGGTGCCCGGGCCGTAAGCTCCGGGCCGGTACTTGCGTTCCAGGACCATGAGCGATTCCGCTTCCATGGTGGGCAGCAGTTGCACCATGAACAATAGCACCGATGCTACTATTGCAAGGCAGACACCCATGGCTGCCCGCGCGTGCGAACGGCTCCCCAGAGCGTAAACCACGATGATCACGCAACTGGCAATCCAAGCTGCCGGATAGCCTGCCAGGAAAGACAAGGCTGAGGCAGCGGCGACCTTCCACAAGGGGCGCCAATCGCACCGGTCCACCGCTTCATCGATACCCCAAAGCCCCAACGGTATCCAGGTCATTGCGCCGATAGTGCCGGGGTGCCCGAGCTGGTAAACCATGTGCCCCGTGAAGGCGAAAACGGCTGCTCCGAAGGCGCTCGCGAGTTTCCCGGTTCTCCCCCGCAGCCACACGTAGCACAACAGAAATGCCAGCCATACGTGCACGAATGTGAACACCTCCAGGGCCTTGAACGGAAGCTTTGGCAGGGTCCAGGCTGCCGCATACATGAGCCATGTCGGCGGGTAGAAGAGTGCCGCCTGGACGTTTCCGGCAAACGAGATGCCACAGTAAATGGACGAATCCCACTGCGCGATCCGGCCCTCCTTGAGCGCCTGGAAAGCGAACCGCTGGAGTGGATAGTGATAACCCTCGATGTCGGACCACAGATGGACCTGCTTGAACGGAGGCAAATACTCATAGAAAAACGCGCAGCTCGCAATGAGCGCCAGGGCGGCAACCAGCAGGCGCTCCCGACCCATCGCGTTACCGCGCTTCGGAGGCGGACGCCTGCTCCGCCAGCACCAGCGCACCCAGCACTCCGGCGCGCGAACCCAACCGCGGAGGAACCACGAAATCCTCGCGCCGCTCGGTAATCTCCGCCACCTGGATATAGCCGTTGAGAATCTGCGCCAGATCCTTCCGGATCAATCGGAACAGGTGCGTCTGTTCCATCACGCCGCCACCCAGCACGATCCGTTCCGGCGAAAGCGTGCACACCCAGTTCGCCAGTCCGAGCGCGAGGTAGTGCGCTTCGAGCACCCACGCCGGGTGGTCTGGAGGCAGGTCTCGCGCCGTCGCTCCCCATCGGGCTTCGATCGCCGGACCGGACGCCAACCCTTCGAGACAATCGCCGTGGTATGGGCATGCGCCGGGGTAGGGATCTTGCGACACGTCGTGCGGCACGCGGATGTGTCCCATTTCCGGGTGCATCAGGCCGTGCAGGATCCGGCCGTGGACCATGGCGCCGCCGCCGATACCGGTGCCCACCGTCAGATACACGAAATCCGACAATCCCTGTGCGGCGCCCCATCGCGCCTCCCCGAGGGCGGAGCCATTCACGTCGGTATCGAAGCCCACCGGAACTCCCAGGGATCTTCGAATGGCCCCCGCGAAATCGAAGTTGCGCCAACCCGATTTCGGCGTGGACGTGATGTAGCCGAAGGTGGGCGATTCGGGATGGAGGTCAACCGGTCCGAACGACGCGATGCCGACGGCCTGCAATTCACCGCCGGCGCGCTCCCGAAAGTAGGCGACGGCCGCTTCGGTGGTGGCTTGGGGCGATGTGGTCGGGAACTGGACGGTCTTGAGGTCCTCGGGGGTTGTGCCGACGCCGCAAACGAACTTGGTGCCGCCGGCTTCGATGGCGCCGAACATGGCTAGCTCGGTGCGTAGACGCGAGGGCGCCGCCACGTGGAGCGGCCTTTCAGGCTGCCAAGCCCGCTCCACGGGACGCGAAACCTTACACCGTGCATAGGGCCACCGCCTGGCGCAGGGACGTGATGGGATCCTTCACGGGCACGAACTCGTGCGCGAAGTAGCCTTGGAAGTTCAGGTCGGCGATGGCCTTGGCGATGGTGCGCCACTGCAGCTCCTGCGTGTCGTCCAACTCGTGCCGGTCCGGCACTCCGCCGGTGTGGAAATGGCCGATATATTGGAAATTGTCGCGAATCGTGCGAATGATATCGCCTTCCATAATCTGCATGTGGTAGATGTCGTATAGCAGTTTCACGCGCGGCGAATCCACCCCTTTCATCACGTCCACGCCCCACGCGGTGTGGTCGCACTGGTAGTCCTTGTGATTCACTTTGCTGTTTAACAGCTCCAGGCAGATGGTGACGCCGGCATCCTCGGCGATCTTCGTCACGCGCCGCAGGCCGATGATGCAGTTCTCCTTGCCTTCGTCGTCGGGAAGGCCGCGCCGGTTGCCCGAAAAAGCGATGACGTTGGGCGCCTTGGCCTCAGCGGCCAGCTTGATTCTCTCCTGCAGTTCCTTTTCGAGGCGCTCGTGGTTTTCCTTGCGATTGAAGCCGTTCGGAATGGTCGCCTTCCCCGCCGTCATGGCCGGCACGAGTCCGTATTTGCGCAGCGTGGGCCAGTCCTCCGGCTCTACCAGGTCAATGCCGCTCAAGCCCATTTCGGCGGCCTGGCGGCATAGATCGTCGATGGAAATCTTGGCATAGCACCAGCGCGCGGCCGACTGCTTCAAGCGGCCGGCGGACGCCGCGGATACCTTGCGCTCGGCGGCGGCCAGAGCCAGACCGGTAGTGATCATCAGGGATCGACGTGTCATGAACTGTAATGTTATCCCAATCCCGGCCTGAGAGGTGGGGCAGGCGCTTCCGTCTGCCAAGCCCGGAATTTCACAGCCGAACCAGGAAATCCCGAAAATGCGTGACTACCCCAAGGTAAATCTCGTATGCCTCCCGCGCAATGGCGGTCCAACTGAACCGTTCTTCGGCGGTCCGGCGGGCTTGTGCAGCCACGCCGGCGCGTAGCGCGGGGTCGGACAACAGTTCGCCCACCGAGCGGGCGAAGCGGGCCCAATCGGCATCGATGAACGCATCCTGCCGGTCGCGGAGACCCAGGCCGGCGCACCCGATGGGCGTCGTGACGACCGCCTTGCCGCAAGCCATAGCCTCCAGCACTTTGATATTGGTGCCGGCCGAGACTTCCAGCGGCACCACCACCACCGCGGCTTTGGCATACAGGGGCCGCAAATCTTCCACGAAGCCGTGCACTTCGATCCTCGCATCGAACGCCGGCGGCGCATCCTTGCGCACGAACCGCTTCCAGAACAGCTCGTGCTGCGGGCCCGCTACCACGCGCAGCCGGACGTCGGGGAAAGCGCCCCAGACGCGCGACATCACCTCCTCGCGCAGCTTTTCAAACCCCAGGATGTTGGGCAGGTGCCGGAAGGACCCCACGTACAGGATCTCCGGGGTGGCTGCCGGTTCTTCACGGGGCACGAAGCGGCTGATATCGACGCCGTTCGGAACCGCAAACGTCGAACCGGGCGGGCGGTTTCCCTCACGGGCCGCGGAGGCGCAGTCGTCCTCGGAAACGGTCCAGACGGCGTCGTACGCGCCGAGCCAGTATCGTTCGAACTTCAGCCAGCGCTCATACTCGCGTAGCGCGGCGCTGCCCGCGTCCTTCTTCTCGGCAAGCTGTCGGTACAGGCTGAAGGTGAGGTCGTGCTCCACCAGGATGGCCGGCACGTCGGGCGCAGCCGGCCGCACGAAGGCCATGTGCGTGTACTCGATCTGCAGCAGGTCCGGCTTCCACGTCCGGGACAGTTCCCCGATCAGCGCGCTCAAGGCGCAGGACTGGTGCTCGCGCACCTGTGCCGGCAGTTCCTCGCTGCCGGACGCGCGCTCGTCTTTATCCACCACGTAGACTTCGCGGAAGACCTCCTGGAGTTTGTCGTAATCGACCACATCCTCGGACTCGCGCACCGCGGCCAGGACAAAATCCACTCTGTCGGCCAGCGCTCGGCAGAGATTGTAGGTACGTACTGCGCCGCCATGCGAAAGAGGGTAAGGCAAAAACGGCGAGACCACCAGCACCTTCAGGCGGCCGGCCGGAGGTCTTACCGCCACCTGGCTTGCAGGTGCGAACGCGATCGAGCCGCGCGAAAGGTCCGGTTCCCTTGGTCCCAGGGACCGCAGTTTCGCGTCCGAGAGGAAGCGGAGCATGAAGCCGGTCTCCTGCATGGGGAAGTCCGGCTGTTCCGCCAGCGGTCTTCGCTGGCCGACGGCGTAGGAGCGCCAGCCCGCCGCGGCCGCCTTCCAGAACAGGAGCATCCACGCGGTTCCCGCCAGGCTGCAACGCAGGATACCGAGCGCCAGCAGTTTCCGCCGGTCCACCACCACCGTTCCCGAGAGCGGCGCCAGTACCTGGCTGGCCTCTCCCGTCTGCAGCGTGCGGAAGGGCGCCGTGGGGAACAGCATGGGTTTCCACGCGCGAAAATGGGTTTGCCGCGAGACCGCAAAGGTGCGCCGGTCTTCGAACAAAGGCAGGAAGTCATCAGTCGAATCGCGGGCAGCGGCATCCTCCTGCCAGAGAATCCAGCGTGCGTCGCTGGAGCGCGCGAACGCTTCGAGCTTGCGGCCGTCCCAGTGCCTTCCAGTCGGGCTGAAGCGCGCCAGCCCCTGCCCGCCGCCGGCATCCAGAGGCAGATCGAGCGGCTCGCTGCCGCGCAAGCGGTGGAACAGCGGCCGGTGTGGGTACCGGCACCAGAGCAATAGAGCGGACACTAACCGCAAGCCGAAAGTGGCTGCCAGCGCGAACAGCCCGGCGAATTCGTCCCTCGCGCGCGTGACCGGAGCCGACCGCCAGATGTGGTACGAGACCAGAAGCCAACAGCCCCGGCCCCAGTCTTGCGCCGTGTGCCACCCGTAGTGGAAGACATCCCGCAGCCGGCGCCCGCAGTGGCGCAGAATGCCCATGGGTGTTCCGCGAAAGAAATCGCCATGCTCGTTGAGCAGCAACGCGCGGAACGGAGGCGTAAGGAAGGGCGCCAGTTTCACGGGCCATTTCCCATGCTCGCCGGTCCACGTAGTGACGCCGATGGCCACCCAATGGGGCCAAAGCTGGCGTTGGGCCTGTAGCACGAGCGCCAGAGAGCCCGGGTTGACGTACACCCATTTGCACAGCGATGCCGTCTCGGCGCAGGGAGCCTGCGTGGAAAACAGCCAGACCGGCACCTCCGGAGCGCCCTTACGTAGATGGATGACGGCGGTATGGCAACTGGAAGGAGTAAGACCGAATACGGCAGCGACCTTCCCTTCGCCCTTTCCGATCAGTCTCAGGAGTGAACGGAGCGGTCCTTTCATCTCCCCCTAAAACCCATTGCCATACATTATCAGGAATTGGCCGGTGGGACAGACCATCGTTTTTCAGTGGTCTGTCTTGCCTCTTCAAACAGGAACTGGTCCGCACCGGGATGTCCGGCTGGCTGAAGCTCCGGAGCAATGGCACTGGTCCAGCGCGTGGAGGTTGACAGAGGACAAAAGGCGATCGTCTGTCCCACCTTGCGTCGTCTGTCCCCCTCGCGCGTCCTACTGGTGGCGGATTGAGCGGATCGGATCGATCTTCGACGCCGAGTGCGCCGGGACGAAGCTCGCCAGCAGGGCGACCATCGCCAGGAGCAGCGAAACGCCGAGGATGGTCGGAACATCTGTCGGTGAAACGTCCAGAAGCAGAGACCGCATCAGACGCGTGACGCCCAGCGCGATCGCCAGGCCGATCGCCAGGCCAGTCCCTGCCAGGCGCGCCCCCTGCCTCAGGATCAGGCTCAGAACATCGCCGCGCGACGCGCCGAGCGCCATCCGGATTCCAACCTCGCGCGAGCGCTGGCTCACCGTGTACGCCAGCACGCCGTAGAGCCCGATCGCAGCCAGCACCAGCGCGACACCGCCGAAGAAGCCGAGAAACGATCCGCCGATGCGCTGGCCGAAGTACGACGCGCTGATGGCGCTTTCCAACGGCCGCACGCCGAATACCGGCAGCGCCGCGTCCACTTCGTGGATCGCCCGCTCCACCTCTCGCGCGTACGATTGCGGATCCCCCGCCGTTCGAATCACGAAATTCGCCTCCGATTCGAACAGTTGACCCGCCGGCACGTAGACGAAGGGCGCCGGCTTTTCATTCAGCGCATGGAACTTCGAGTCCCGCACCACGCCCGCTACCATCCGCGATTGGCCGAAGATCTGGATGCGCCTGCCAACCGCGCCACCTCGCAGGTAATGGCGCGCGAAGGTTTCGTTCACCATCGCTACCGGCTGCGATTCCGGTGTGTCCGCGGGCGTGAATTCGCGTCCGGCAAGCACCGGCGTATTGACCGTGTGAAAATAGTCCGCGCCCACCACGTTCGTGGCCGCGATCAGCTCTTCGTTCTTGGCCGGTACGTAGCCCTCAGCCTCGAACCGGCTGGAGTTCGTCCCGGTCAATCCCAGCGGGACCCGGTTGGCTGTCGAGACAGCCGTCACTCCGTGCAGCGCCGAGATCCGGTCCGTCATTTGCCGCAGGGCAACGCGGCCGCGCGCCGCATCGTAGCCGTTCGGTTCCAGATCCACTCCGGCAACCAGCGCGTTGCGCGGATCGAACCCGGGGTCGGCGGAAACCGCGCGATCCAGACTCTTCAGCAATAGCCCGGCGCCCACCAGCAGCACTAACGACAGCGAGACCTGCGCAATCACCAGCGAGTTCCGCAGCCACGCTTTCGTGCGGCCCGCCGAGGCTCCGGAATCGTCCTTGAGCGCCGATGCCACATCCGGCCGCGAAGCGCTCAGTGCGGGAGCCAATCCGAACAGCAGCATCGCGGCCGCCGCCACCCCGATGGTGAACAGAAGGACGCCCCCGTCCGCCCGCACATCGAGCCCCACCGGCAGATCGCTGGAGGGCGTGAAGCCCTGAAGCGCCGCCATAGTCGACGGCAATGCCAGCAGAGCCACAGCCAGCCCGGCCAGCGCCAGCAATCCGTTTTCAACCAGTAGTTGACCGACCAGCCGCGGGCGGCTCATGCCCAGCGCCAGGCGGATCGCGATCTCGCGGCTGCGTCCCCCCGCGCGCACCAGCATCAGATTGGCGACATTCGCACAAGCGATCATCAGCACCACCGCCGTCACCGCCATCAGCAATACCATCACCGGAACCAGCACCTCGCCCCCGCCCTCGTGCCAGATTGCCTCGGCTTCCGCCCGCGGGAAGATTTCGGAGTGCGAAAACTCCCGTGCCAGGGAGGCTGAGATCGCCGTCAGATCGGCAGCCGCCGTGCGGCCGTCAACCCCGGGTTTCAGCCGCGCTTGAGCACCCAGCCATCGTACCCCCCGCTGCGAAAGCGCCTTCGCGTCTCCGTAAATCGCCTCGCGCATCGTAAGCGGGATCCATAGGTCGAACCGCAGTCCCAGAACTGAGCCCGCAAACCGCTCAGGCGTTACACCGACCACCGTGAACGCCCGCCGGTTCAGTTGAATCTGGCGGCCGACGATCTCGGGATCGCCGCCGAATTTCCTTAACCACAGATGATGGCTGAGCACCACCACCGGATGACCGCCCGGATTCTCGTCCTCCTCGGGAACGAACGTCCGGCCGAGCGCGGTCTTGACTCCGACCGCGCCGAAATAGTTCGCCGACACCAGCATGCCCCAGAGACGCTCGGGCTGCGCGCCTCCGCTCAGGCTCACCGGCGCCAGGCTGACCGCGGCCAACTGCTCGAGCGTGTGGTTTCGCTGGCGGTAGTCCAGGAAATCCGGCCAGGAGAGCCCCCGCTGCCCCCCGCCCGGCATGCGCCAGCCGATCGAAACCAGGCCGCGGCTGTTGGCTCCAGGGATCGGATTCAGCAGAACGGCATTGAGCCAGCTAAAGATCGTTGCGTTCGCGCCAATGCCGAGGGCCAGCGTCAGGACCGCCGCCATGGTGAACCCCGGGCTCTTACGAAGCTGGCGAAAACCGTACCGCAGATCGTACAGGAGAGTGTGCATGCCGCCCCTTCCACACAGGTACGGTCTGAGGATGCAATTTGTTCCGCATTATTTACTAACTTCCGTCCTGGTCGTCCGCCGGGTTAACAGAGACGGCGCGCAACTCCTACGGATCTTGTAGTTCCCGCTTAAAGAACACCACGGCCAGAGGGGGAACCGTGATCACGAGGGAGTGCGGGTGTCCCTGCCAAGGCGTCGGCTCCGAGGGCGTTCCGCCGGCGTTGCCAATGTCAGCGCCACCAAAGTATCTGGAGTCGCTGTTGAGCAGCTCCCGGTAAAAACCGGCTGCGGGAACGCCGAGGCGATAGCCCTCGCGGGGCACAGGAGTAAAGTTGGCCACCACCACCACGAAGTCGTTAGGATCCCGGGCATGGCGCAGAAATGAGACGACGCTGTTATCCACATCCCGAAAGTCGATCCACTGAAAACCATCCCAGGTGAAGTCCACCTGGTGCAGCGCCGGCTGGGAAACGTATAGCTTGTTCAGGGCGCGCACATATTCCTGGATCTGCCGGTGCGAGTCGAAATAGAGCAGCAGGGAATCGACCTCATTCTGATAGCTCCACTCGTTCCACTGGCCGATCTCACCGCCCATGAAAAGTAGTTTCTTCCCTGGGTGGGCGTACATGTAACCATACAGCGCGCGCAGGTTCGCAAACTTTTGCCAGTAATCGCCGGGCATCTTGCTCAGCAAAGCGCCTTTGCCATGCACGACTTCGTCATGCGACAACGGCAGAACAAAGTTCTCCGTAAACGCATACAGCAGTGAAAAGGTAAGATTGTTGTGGTGGTAATAGCGGTGGACCGGGTCTTTCTGGATGTATTCGAGCATGTCGTGCATCCATCCCATGTTCCACTTCAGGTCGAAGCCCAGGCCGCCGAGATAAGTAGGCCGGGAAACCATCGTCCAGGCAGTGGATTCCTCGGCAAACGTCAGGCTGTCGGGATACGACAGGTGCACCACCTCATTGAAGCGCTTGAGGAAGGAAACCGCCTCGAGGTTTTCACATCCGCCGAACTCGTTGGGAATCCATTCGCCGGGTTGGCGTGAATAATCCAGGTAAAGCATGGAAGCGACGGCGTCCACGCGCAGGCCGTCGATGTGGTATTTGTCCAGCCAGAACAGTGCGTTGGACAAAAGAAAGGCCCGCACTTCATTGCGCCCGTAGTTATAAATGAGGGAGCCCCAATCCTGGTGCTCCCCCTGGCGCAGGTCGGCATGTTCGTAGAGATGCGTGCCATCGAAGAAAGACAGCCCGTGGCTGTCTTTGGGGAAATGAGAGGGCACCCAGTCGGCGATGACGCCTATCCCGGCTTGATGCGCCTGGTCCACAAAGTAACGAAAGTCGTCCGGCGTTCCGTAACGGGACGTGGGCGCGTAGTAGCCGGTGGTTTGGTAGCCCCACGAACCGTCGTACGGAAACTCTGTGACGGGCAGGAGTTCGATGTGTGTGTACCCCATGCCCTTCGCGTAACGCACAAGATCCTTCGCCAATTCGCGGTAGGTGAGCCAGCGAAAGCCGTATTCCGGACTCGGTTCGCGCTTCCACGAACCCAGATGGACTTCGTAGATGGCCATGGGCGCGTCCAATCGCTGCCGATTCCGGCGCTCGGCCATCCAGCTTTCATCGTGCCACTGGTAGCGGTCGAGATCCCATACCACCGAGGCCGTCTTGGGACGCAGTTCGGAAGCGAATGCGAACGGATCCGACTTAGTTGCGATGTAGCCCTTATATCGTGTCTTGATCTCGAACTTGTACAGATCGCCCTGCTGGAGGGCGGGAATGAAGATCTCCCAAATTCCGGAAGCGCCGCGCGGCCGCATGGGATGGCGTCGCCCATCCCACTGGTTGAAGTCTCCGATGACGCTGACCCGCTCCGCGTTGGGCGCCCAGACGGCAAAGCATACGCCGCGCACACCGTGGTGCTCGATCAGATGGGCGCCGTGCTTTTCATAGAGTCGCAGGTGAGTCCCTTCACTGAAAAGGTGCAAGTCAAAGTCCGTGAGGACGGGAGGGTAGTGATAAGGGTCTTCCGCTTCATAGACACCTCCCGGACCGGGAGCGTCGTGCAGGGTAATAGACAGTTGATAGGCGAAAAATTCGGTTTCACCGGGGAAGATGACTTCGAAGAAACCATCGCGATGGACGCGCTCCATGTTATAGAGCCTCGAATCCCTTTTGACCGCAACGGCCAGCGCCTGGGGCTGGAAGGAGCGGATGGAAAGGGCCGGTTGGCCGTCGACGGTCACGGAATGCATGCCCAGGACGTCAAAGGGAGTGCCGTGATAACCGCCGGCGATGGCCTCCATCGCGGCGGGATCCACGGTGCGGTGAAGTACATCTTCCGCAGTCGCCCCGTGCGGTGCAGGATCTGTTTTCGGTTCGCTGGGCTGGTTGGCAGTCTCAACTGCCATGACCGGCGTACCGGATCTTGTGACGTCGGATGCGGTCTTATCGAGTTCGGGAGATGGCACGGAACGTCCTCGATCGAACGAATTCGGAGAAAATCCCAGGGCGGGGGTTGTTCTTCGTGGCCACACCTCAGGTCAGTTGGATGCTCAAGAGCTACACGGGGCTACTCTTCCAGCATGGCAGGGTAAGTGTTCCCGCGCAAGTATTTCGATCACGAATCGGTGAATGTGAGTAATAGTCCATTACCACAGATTAACAAACGGCGCATCGGGCAAAGATCTGATATTCACCCCGTTTCTGTATTTTTTTTGCACTTCCGCGGTCCAATCCGGTAGAATCTAGTTAGCACCTGACAGACTACATCGTGGGGGGAAGAAGCGACGCTCTCGCGCAAGCTATGTTCCCTGAAGAATCGGTCCGCCTTTTGTCGGCGAGTGTGATCCAGGACGACCACATTGGGTTGCGGCGTATTCTGTGTGACGCCCGTTGGCAAGTCGTGGGCGCTTCCACAAGTAAGGATGCAAAGGCTCTGCTCGAAGCGCATCAGGTGCCTCTGGTGATCTGTGCTGCCCCTCTCTGCGAGAGCGACTGGAAGTCGTGGGTAGCGGAAACCTGCCGGCTGCCCGAAGCACCGAAACTGATTATGTCTTCACGCCTGGCCGCGGAGGCCCTGTGGACGGAAGCGCTTGACCTTGGCTTTTATGACGTGTTGTCTTGGCCGTACGTAGCCTCGGAAGTCCTCCATGTGGTTTCGCTGGCCTGGCACCGTTGGGAGTGGGATTGCGGTCGCTCTGTAGCGCGCCCAAAGCCGCCTCGTTCGGCTTCCCGCCTACCTGGCCGCTCTGACACAAAACTCGCTAGCGGTCTCCGCTAGCCAATTCCCGGGAAGAAATCTTCACCGGGGCCTATAAGCGCGAGCGCTATGAAAATTGGACTGTTGAGCTGGGAATCACTGCACTCAATTCCTGTTGGAGGCGTGGGTACCCATGTCACGGAATTGGGCGCCGCACTGGAGCGGAAGGGCCATGAAGTCCACGTGTTCACGCGGATAGGTCACGGCCAGGCGCCCTACGAGCGGATTCACGGGGTCCACTATCATCGTTGTCGCTTCCAGTCGAACTCCAATTTTGTGGACGAGATCGACAGCATGTGCCGGTCGTTTGTACTACAAGTAATGGCTGCCGAGGATTTCGGGGGGGCATTCGACGTCGTGCATGCGCACGATTGGTTGGCTGCCAATGCGCTGATCTGGATCAAGCAGGGGCGTGGGCGGCGCGGAATCCTGACCATTCACTCTACCGAGTACGGCCGCTGTGGGAACAATTTCCACGGCGGACAGTCGGCGCGCATCCGGAATCAGGAAGGCGGGGGTATGGACTGGGCTGATCGGGTCATTGCTGTATCCAGCGCGCTCAGGCACGAGGTTCAGTCGATGTATCAAGTGCCCGACTGGAAAATCTCGACGATTTACAACGGGGTAAGCGTATCCAATTTCGATGGCTGGATCGAGCCGGCTGAAGTAAAGCGGCGCTATGACATCGGGCCGGTCGATCCCACCGTGCTGTTTGTGGGCCGCCTCGTGCAGCAAAAAGGTCCCGATCTCCTCATCGAGACTATCCCGTCGATTTTGAAATACTATCCGCGCGCCAAATTCCTGTTTGCCGGTGACGGAGAGTTGCGAAAACCTGGGGAACTCAGGGCGCGGCAACTCGGCGTGGCGCACGCCACTCGATTCGTCGGATTCCAGGTCAACGGCACGCTGGCGGATCTCTACAAGGCCTGCGACGTGGTATGCGTTCCCAGCCGCAATGAGCCTTTCGGGATCGTCATCCTGGAGGCGTGGAGCGCCGGGAAGCCGGTTGTCTGCACGAAAAATGGAGGACCCGAAGAATTTGTGTTGCATAACATAAACGGCCTTAAGGTCCATGCCAACCCGGATTCCATCGCGTGGGGGCTCGGCACGTTGTTTACGGATTTCGAGTGGGCCAGGTGGATGGGGCGGAACGGCCGGATCGCCGCCGAGACGGCCTTCGCGTGGGATGCGATTGCAGAACAAACTCTTGCTGTTTACCAATCCTGACGCCACAAGCAGAGGACCCCGGAAATACCCGCCGCGCGGATTCCGTCTGGTAGTCTGGAAGATCGGCCCAATCGCCGATGGGGAGGAGTAGACATGGATCGTAGAACTATGCCGGCTCTTCCGGATCGCATTCAGCGCATGCTCGAACTGGCTTCCGATCTGTGGTGGAGCTGGAATCCCATGCCCCGCGAAGTCTTCCGCCGGCTGGACTATCCCCTCTGGCGGCTGACGGCCCACAATCCTGTGAAAATGCTCCGCATGGTTTCGACGGAACATTTGGACCGCGCTGCCAGAGACCCCTCGTTCCTGGCTATCTATGATGCCGCGGTGTCGGCCTTTGACCAGGCGCGCGGTGCGGAACGGACATGGTGGGGGAACCGCTTTCCGCAGCTTTCCGCATGTTCCATTGCCTACTTTTCCGCGGAGTTTGCGCTGCACCAGTCACTGCCCATCTACGCGGGGGGACTGGGCGTGCTGGCCGGCGATCATTGCAAGGAATCGAGCGACCTGGGTCTGCCGCTGATCGGCGTGGGCTTCATGTATCCCATGGGCTATTTCCGCCAGAAGATTTCCCCGGACGGAGCGCAGATCGAGCTTTACAGAAGACTCGACTACGATGATGTGGCGGTCGAGCGGGTCATAGATCCCGACGGGAAACCCGGCCGGATTTCTGTTCCTCTGGCCCACGGAACAGTGGAGGTTGCCGTGTGGCAGGTGCAACTCGGCGGTGTCAAGTTGCTTTTGCTGGATACCGACCTGCCGGAGAATGCCGCCTGGGACCGGGAGCTTTCCTCACGCCTCTATGTGGTCGAGCGCGAAACCCGTCTGCGGCAGGAAATCGTCCTTGGTATCGGCGGAGTCCGAGCCCTGCGATTGCTCGGGCATAACCCGACTGTATGGCACCTCAACGAAGGGCACACTTCCTTCGTGGTGATCGAACGGATCCGGGAAGTGGTTGCGACCGGAGGCAGTTTTCTTGAGGCTCTGCGACAAGTTCGATCCAATACCGTTTTCACCACGCACACTCCGATTCCCGCCGGGCACGATACTTTCCCCTTTCACATGGTCGACAGCCAACTGGCGCGTTTCTGGGAGACCGCGGGGGAGCGGCGGAATACGTTCCTGGCCCTCGGCAGTCACGATGGCGACGAGAGTTCCTTCAACATGACCGCCGTGGCGTTGCGCGGGTCCGCCGCCATCAACGCGGTGAGCCGCCGCCACCAACAGGTTACCAGTCGGATGTGGGCTTCCTTCTGGCCCGGCGTGCCGGATCACGAGCGGCCGATCGGGTCGGTCACTAACGGGATTCATGTCCCTACCTGGATCGCGGCGGCGATGGCCGACCTTTTCGACCGGTGGCTGGGTCCGGACTGGACGCTGCATCACGATGACCCTGATTTTTGGGGTCGCGCCGCCTCCATCCCGGACCAGGAGATTTGGGCCGTCCGGCAACTCCTGCGGCAGAACTTGTTGGAGTTCGCCCGCGAACGGTCGCGCCACGCCTGGAGAGACGGCGAGGCAAGCTGTTCCCAGGTAGTAGCTTCGGGCACGTTGCTGGACCCTTTGGCACTGACCATTGGATACGCCCGGCGATTCACCGAATACAAACGTCCGGAGCTGATCTTCCACGATCGGGACCGCCTGGCGCGCATACTCCATGCGCCCCGGCGCCCGGTCCAGATCGTTTTTGCCGGCAAAGCCCACCCGGCGGATGAGACCGGCAAACGGCCGCTCCAGCGGATTTACAAAGATGCCATGGACCCCAAATTCGGGGGGCGTATCGCGTTCGTCGAGGATTACGATCTGCATGTGGCGCATCTCTTCGTGCAGGGATGCGACGTCTGGTTGAACACCCCACGCGAGCCCATGGAAGCCTCTGGCACGAGCGGCATGAAAGCGTCCATCAATGGGGTCCTGCACCTGAGCGTCGCGGATGGTTGGTGGCCGGAGGCCTACTCGGGATCGAACGGCTGGCTGATCGACGCCCCGGCCGAGGCTGGCGATGCGGCCCAGGCGGACGCTCTGTACCGCCTCCTCGAAGAAAAGATCGTGCCTGCGTTTTATGAGCGCGACCCGATGGGCCTGCCACGGCGTTGGATCGAGATGATCAAGGGGGCCATCGGTACTGTGGCGCCGCACTTCAGTGCCCGGAGAATGGTGAAGGAATATACCGAGCGGGCGTATGTTCCCATGGCGAACCGGGCATTGTCCCTCCCGCCCGGATAACCAGATTTCAACAAAAGATAGAGAGGTCCTATGACAACTGTTGAGTTACAGGAGTATATCGGCGGGCTGCCGAACATCTGCGGCTCCGAGGAGCTCATCGCCCAGGCCGTATCGCGACCGGGAGCCGCTTATCTGGGGGAGTCCGGTATTGACTTTGGCCGTGCAAAGAGCGCATTCAGCAACGCCCTGCACATGCACCAGCCTCTGATTCCCGCCGGCGCGCCCGACCTGGCCACGGCCCCGGTGATCAGCAATCTCCAACATATGCGGGACTTCGGGAACGATGAAGCCCGGTACAATGCGGGAATCTTCGCCTGGTGCTACAAGCGGATGGGCGAGTTCCTTCCGCAGTTGATCCACGAAGGCAGGCAGCCGCGCGTGATGCTGGACTACTCGGGCTGCCTGTTGCATGGGCTGCGGACGATGGGTCTGGACGATGTCATGGACAGTCTCCGTAACGTCACCTGTAACCCGGCGTACCGCCGTGCCGTGGAATGGTTGGGCAACTCCTGGGGACACGCCGTGGCCCCTTCCACGCCGGCGCAGGATTTTCGCCTGCACGTGCGCGCCTGGCAGCACCATTTTGCCGCGATCTTCGGCGTGGAGGCGCTCAGCCGCGTGCGAGGATTCTCGCCGGCGGAAATGGCGCTGCCCAACCATCCCGATGTGGCCTACGAATTTATCCGGACGCTGAAGGAGTGCGGGTACCGATGGGTGCTGGTGCAGGAGCACTCCGTCGAGCGCGTGGAAGATGCAGGCCCCATCCGCCAACCACACGTCCCGCATTTGCTGGTGGCGCGCAACTCGCAGGGGCAAACCGAAAGTATCACCGCCATTATCAAGACCCAGGGTAGCGACACCAAGCTGGTGGCCCAGATGCAGCCTTACTACGAGGCGAAAGGCTTGTCCCGGGCTGCCCTGGGGGCCAAGTCCGTCCCCCAACTCTCGGCCCAGATAGCGGACGGCGAGAACGGCGGCGTCATGATGAATGAGTTCCCGGCCAAGTTCCTGGACGTCATGCGCGAAGCTTCCGGCTCCGATACGCCGCCCGTCAACGTCAGCGAATACCTGGAATATCTCGATACACTGGGAATTCGCGAGCGCGACTTCCCGGTCATCCAGCCCATCATGCAGAAACGAATTTGGGACCGGTTTCAGTCGCCTGCCGGCCGCGATGCCCTGGAGCAGGTGATTGCGCAACTGAGAAAGGAAGACGGCCGCTTTCACATGGAAGGTGGAAGCTGGACCAACAATCTTTCGTGGGTGCGCGGCTACGGCAATGTTCTGGGGCCCATGGACCAACTGAGTGCCCTATTCGCCGAAAAAACGCGCGGCGTTGCTCCATCCGAGCACCGCTACCGCAATGCTCTATACTACTTGCTAATGACCCAGACCAGTTGCTTCCGATACTGGGGCAGCGGTATCTGGACCGAGTATGCTCGCGAGCTCTGCCGGAGGGCTACCGCAATTCTTCAACATGATTTCTGATGGCCGCCCGCCCTCGGCAGAGTTCAGTTCGAAATGACTCACCAGGAGATGATATTGTGAAATGCTGGTTCTGTGAAGCCGACGCGCGAGGAACGTGCGCCGCGTGTGGGCGGGCTCTGTGCCACCAACACGCGCATATCCATGACGAGTTGACGCTTGCCAAATCCGACACGAGTACAGGGTTCGCCAGCTACTACAACGTCTACGGAGCGCTCAAATGCGGCGATTGCCGGCTGGAATGGAAAAACTACCAACCCGGACGGTGAAAGGGACGTGACGGACGAATCCGGGAGCGAGGGCTCCCAGTTGCTCGGCGTGGTGAGGACCACCCTGGCGCGCATCATTTCTGCGATTCGAGCGTTCGGCGCCGCCCTCCCGTCCCAGGCTCCACAGCCGAAAACCGGCTCGCGGCCGTTTGGAGACTACGAAAAGGTCGAAGAGGCCAAGTATCACTCGGCAATGCCGCCGTCTCCGGCCGACGCCGGGGACCTCCCCGAGTGGTCCGGACGGCCCCGCGTGGTGCTGCTGCCCGTCGATCCGTACCTGGTCCATGTTTATTGGGATTTCGACCTCTCCAAACTGCCGGAGGACACCTCTGCGGCCGTGCTGCGTTTTTACGATGCGGATGGTCACTTCGACGTGGGTGTCGATCTGCGGACGAGCAACTGGTACGTTCCCCTTTGGAGTCCGGCGAAGACGTATTACGCCGATCTCGGCGCAATCACTGCGGCCGGTGACTTTATTCCGCTCCTGCGCTCCAACACGATCCAGACACCGCGTGCGTGGCCGGTGGCCGAAGTGGAACACCGTTTCGTCTCAGCCAGCACCTTTTCCCCGCATTCCCGGGAAGCAGTTCCGTCACTGGATCCGCCGTTCCATTCAGATCATGCCGGAATGCTGGAAATCGCCAATCGCGCCGACGGCTCCCCAACAGCAGCCCAGCCCCCGCCGGCGGAGGCGGAGCCGGCGGTCTCCGTGGCCGCGCCGCCAACCCAACAGGACATTGGCCTGAGCCGTGACACTCAGGACACTGACGACGTGGTCCCGGTGACCGCTCCGCCAACCCGGCAGGACACTGGCCTGAGCCGCGACACTCAATACACTGACAACGCGGTTTCGGTGACCGCGCCGCCAACCCGACAGCACGCCCCCCCGGGCGCCGCGGAGATTCTGCGAAGGAGATTGTCGGAGATCTATGAGCTTCGGCAGTCGCCGCCGCAGCCCCCAAGAGCCGTCGTGGAGAGTCCTCCCGCCGCTCCCGCCATCCCTCCGCTCCCGGCCGTACCGGATCTGCCCGGCGATTTGACCGCGCACGCCGAACGACAATTCTCGCCCGGCCTCTCCTCACTTCTGCTGGGAACACAAGGCCCCAAGGGACCGGTTGGTTAGTCGCCTATGGAAGGCTACCTGGCCCTTGTACTCCACGCCCATCTCCCTTACGTGCGCCATCCGGAGTACGAAGATTCTCTGGAGGAGAACTGGCTCTTTGAGGCGATTACCGAGACCTACGTCCCCCTGTTTCTGGTGATGGAGAGCCTGATCGAGGACGGTATCGATTTCCGCCTCACTTTCTCTCTGACGCCGACTCTCGCTTCGATGCTCCTCGATCCGCTTCTCCAGGAACGTTATCTGAAGAAACTGGAGAGAACCATCGAGCTTGCCGAAAAGGAGATCGTCCGGACCGCCTCGCTCCCCGATTTTCAACCCCTCGCTCGCATGTATCTCAGGCTGTTACGGCAGGTGCATGACGCTTTCGTGAAGCGGTACGAAAAGAATCTGGTGCGGGGCTTCGAACATTTTCAGAGGGCAGGCAAGGTGGAGGTCATTGCCAGCGCCGCCACCCACGGATACCTTCCTCTGCTTTCCGTAAATGAAGCCGCCGTACGGGCCCAGATCGGAATCGGAGTGGAGCACTATCGAAAGACATTCGGGCGTTCGCCCGAAGGCTTCTGGCTGCCCGAGTGCGGCTACTACCCGGGTGTCGACGCTATTCTGCGGCAGCACGGCATACGACACACCATCGTGGAGACGCATGGCGTGACACGGGCCGACCACCGGCCGCGCTTCGGCGTGTACGCGCCCATCGTGTGCCCTTCCCATGTCGCCGTGTTCGGCCGCGACCCCGATTCTTCGCGCCAGGTTTGGAGTTCCGAGGTCGGCTACCCGGGCGATTTCGACTACCGCGAATTCTACCGTGACATCGGCCACGACCTGCCAATGGACTACATCGGGCCCTACATTCACCGCGATGGCATCCGCCTCGACACGGGGATCAAGTATTACCGGATCACCGGGAAGGACAGCCACAAAGAGCCCTATGTACCCGAATGGGCGGAACAGAAAGCCGCCACCCACGCCCAGCACTTCCTGGCCGAACGGATCAAGCAGGTGCGGAACCTCCGTTCGGCCATGGATCGCAGGCCGGTGGTGGTGGCGCCGTATGATGCCGAACTCTTCGGGCACTGGTGGTTCGAAGGACCGCGCTGGCTCGATTACCTCATTCGCGGGATTGCTCTGGATCAATCGACGATTCGGCTGGCGACGCTGTCGGAATACCTCAGCGAGTATCCGGTGAATCAGTTCGCGACGCCTGCCATGTCGAGTTGGGGCCACGACGGCTTCAGCGAGGTCTGGCTGAACGGTGAGAATGACTGGATCTACCGTCATCTTCACCGGGCCGCCGAGTGGATGGAGCAATTGAGTGCCGCCCACTCCCAGGCTACGGGCCTGACACTCCGGGCCCTGAACCAGGCGGCGCGCGAACTACTTCTGGCGCAGTCCAGCGACTGGGCGTTCATGATCAACTCGGGAACGATGAGAGAGTATGCGACTCAGAGGACCAAGACCCATCTCATACGACTGCACCAGCTTGGCCAGCAGATCGAAAGCGCAGCCATCGACCAGGCCGCGCTGCAGAATTTAGAGGAACGGGACAATATCTTCGCCGGGATCTCAACCGCGGCGGCCTTTGCCCCCGGCCGAAGCGTCGCGCGGCAAGAGGTGGCGACCACTCTGCCGGCGCGGGTTCCGGCTGGCACGGCGCTACAGATCGTCATGGTTTGCCCGGAACTCGTCCCTTTTGCTAAGACGGGTGGCCTTGCGGACATGGTGAGTTCGCTCGCGCTTGCCTTGCGAAGACTCGGTCACCAGGTCCGTGTGATAATGCCGGCCTATCGCGACGTGGTTGAGAAGGGAATGGCCTCGGATACCGGCATTCGGTTCAATGTCTCGATCGCCGGCAGATCCGAAGTGGGCATGCTGCTCACGGCAACCCTCGGCGCAGACACTCCGGTCTATTTCATTCGATCCGACCGGTACTTCGATCGGCCCTTCCTGTATGGCGCCCCGGAAGGTGACTATCCTGACAACGCGGAACGATTTGTCTTCTTCACGCGCGGCGTCCTGGAAGTGCTGCGCCAACTCGGTCCGCCCCACGTTCTCCACGCCCACGATTGGCAGGCGGCTCTGGCGATCGCCTTCCTCAAAGCCCAGCCCGAATTGTATCCGGGGCTATCCTCCGTACGGACGGTGTTCACCATTCACAACCTGGGATATCAAGGACTGTTTCCTCCCCACCAGTGGAGCCTGGTGGGGCTGGACCAGAGTCTGTTTACGGCCCGCCATCTCGAGTTTTATGGCCAGATCAACTTTCTCAAGGCCGCGATCGTGTTCGCCGACGCGCTCACTACGGTGAGTCCCACATATAGCCGGGAGATCCGAACGGCTGAATTTGGCTTCGGGCTCGAGGGTATCCTCGAAGCGCGCGCGGCCAGTCTGGTAGGCATATTGAACGGCGCGGACTACGAAATCTGGAACCCGCGGCTGGATCGATTCATCGCCAGCAACTACGATCCCGGGGACCTCTCCGGCAAGAGAGCGTGCAAAGCCGACCTGCAAAGGACCTTCGGACTCCGAGAAGACCCCGAGATCCCCCTCCTCGGCGCCGTGTCACGGCTGGTATCCCAGAAGGGATTCGATCTGGTGGAACGAGTACTCGACGATCTGCTGCAGAGGGGCGTGCAGTTAGTCATCCTGGGGACCGGTGACCGGAGATATCAGGATTTCTTCCAGGCGGCGGCCCATCGGAATTCGGGAAGGCTCGGAGTTCGCATTGCATTCGAGGATGCCCTGGCCCATAAGATCGAGGCCGGAGCCGATATGTTCCTGATGCCTTCCCGTTATGAGCCGAGCGGGCTGAATCAGCTTTACAGTCTGAAGTACGGGACCATTCCAATCGTCAGGGCTACGGGGGGACTGAAAGACAGTGTGGAGGAATTCGATCCCTCGACAGGAAGAGGCAACGGCTTCGTATTCGACGAATATGACGGCGCAGCGCTTCTGGCGGCCCTGGACCGTGCTTTGGCGGTCTTCCGCGGTAAGGAGCCATGGCGGACACTGATGAGAGCTGCCATGACGGCGGACTATTCCTGGGACCGCTCCGCCCGCCAGTACTCGAACTTGTATGGGAATCTGGTGCAGGGTATCGGGATCCCCGCTAACCTTGGTCCTTGACCTACCGATGGTGAGGCATCCGCTTGTCTTGCAGTGCTGCGAACAAGTTGCCGATACTACTCGGGCCATCGTCTGTCCCACAGGGTCGGCAACCCTACAAGGGGGGGTGCCTGCCTGCAGACTGCTAAACTGGCAGAAAGCATGGCTGCGAATGCGGCACTCGCGTTGAATCTCGGCGAATTTACGGAGCACCGCGCGGTGCGCGAGTGTCTGCAATGGTTCACGCGCGAAAAGCAGTGGATCAACGAAGCGCATCTGCAGCTCTGCCGCATCGCTGCGCCCACCTTCCTGGAACAGGAGCGCGCCTCCTGGTTTCTCGAACAGTTTCGCTCCTACGGGTGGAACGCCTCGATCGACCGGGTCGGGAACGTCATCGCCGCCCAGGGTGACGGACCCTACGTGGCGCTGAGCGCGCATCTCGACACCGTGATCGCCCCGCGCAACAAAGACGAAATCAGCGTGGATGCCGACGGCCGCTTTCGCGGACCCGGCGTCTCCGATAACGGCGCCGGCCTGGCCGCCCTGCTGGCGGTGGCGCGTGCCTGGAAGATGTGTGCCAACCTTCCCGAACTTCCCCTCGGCCTTCTGCTGGTAGCCAACGTGGGCGAAGAAGGCGAGGGCAACCTGCTGGGCATGCGGCACCTCTGCAAACAAGCCCCGTTGGCGAAAAAAGTGCAATCCTTCGTTGTGGTGGATGGCGCCAACACCGACCACATCACTACGCGAGCGCTCGGTAGCCGGCGTTTCGAAGTGACATTCACGGGCCCGGGTGGGCATAGCTGGAGCGATTACGGGGTGGGCAATCCGCTGCATGCGCTCTGCCGCGCAGTGGCGCTGTTCGCCGAAACCCGGCTCGACGGGCTTCCCAAGTCCGCCATCAACGTGGGGTTGATCGAGGGCGGCTCGAGCGTGAATTCCATCGCGCAATCGGCGCGCGCCAAGGTGGATATCCGCTCCGAGAGCAACCAGAAGCTGGACGAATTGGTGGATCTGCTGGCTGGCGCCGTGGACCGCGGGCGCGATCTCGAAAACCAGCGGGCCACAGGCGCCAAGGTGACTGTCAAGCTGAAGGAAATCGGGGCTCGCCCGGCCGCCGCGCTTCTTGAAAATGCTCCTATTCTGCAGTACCTGCGCGCTGTGGACGCACACCTGGGCATTCGCTCGCACCTGGATACGTCGTCCACCGATGCCAATATTCCGCTCTCGCTGGGCATTCCGGCCGTGGCCATCGGGGCCGGCGGCGTGGGTGGGGGCGCGCACACCACGCAGGAATGGTTCCGGCCCGAGGGTCGCGACCTCGGCTTGAAGCGCATACTCCTGACGCTGTTGATGCTCATGCGGAATGCCCCACCGACCGGGGGCGGCGTGCCGCCCGGCGCCGGGAAGTGAACCTGGGAAACCGGGGGGACCGATCCCGCTGGACCCGCTGGCAGGCTGGGCGCCCGCGGACCACCGCGGATCGCCGCCGCAGGGCGGACGCGGCTCTCGCCTTCAACACCGTCATCTGGGGGTCCACGTTCGTCCTGGTCAAGGCTGCGTTACGCGACGTTTCCCCCCTGCTCTTCCTGGCACTGCGGTTTTCGCTGGCCGCACTGGCGCTCCTGGCGCTGTTTCGCGGCCCCGGGAATGGATCCCGGAACTGGAAGGCGGCGGCTGCGGGAGCCCTCTCGGGGGCTTTTCTGTTTTCCGGATATGTACTACAAACACTGGGCTTGAGGCTCACCACAGCCCCCAGGTCGGCGTTCTTGACGGGTTTGACGTCGGTGATGGTACCTTTGCTGGCCGCGCTCGTCTATAAGACCAGACCCCAGGTTTCCGAGGTGTTGGGGTTGCTTGTGGCAACGGCCGGGCTCGGCCTGATGACCCTGGAAGGGGAGATCGGCGCAATCGGCCGCGGCGATCTGTTGACGCTTTTCTGCGCCATCGCGTTTGCCGCTCACATCGTGACGGTTGGCCACTTTTCCGAAAAAATGAGTTTCGAGCTTTTGTCGGTGACTCAGATCGGCGCAGCCGCCGTGCTGGCTTCGTCGCTCTTCTGGTGGGTTGAAAGACCCCATGTGGAATGGCGTCCTGCGGTGGTTTGCGCGATACTGATAACAGGACTTTTAGCAACGGCTTTAGCGTTTACGATCCAGGCTTGGGCCCTCCAGTACACTACCTCATCCCGAGCGGCCCTGATCTACATGTTGGAGCCGGTTTTTGCCTGGATCACTTCGTATTTTCTGGTGGGTGAGGGTCTTTCGGTACGCGCCGCCGCGGGCGCTGCCCTCATCTTGAGCGGAGTATTGTTGGTGGAGATGAAACCATTGAATTCGCGGGCACATCCATCACACTAGATTTGGCAGCGGGAATATAATTGAGTCGTGCTGCCCACAGGAGTTAACAAACCCATGAGTTTCTTTGACAAGTTGCGCACCCAGAAGCTGCTTTCGTTCACGCTGATTCTGTTTACCCTGTCGATCGGGATCGTGATTGGCACCCTGGTCAGTTCGGGAGTAAAGGCAGCCAAGGACGATCGGACGGTGGCGCCTGGCGCAACGCCGCTGGTCATTCCCAATCCCGTCGAGCTGTCCAACGCGTTTACCCAGATTGCCAAGCAGATGGAGCCCTCCGTGGTGAACATATCTACCACGTATGCGCCCAAGGCCCCTGTCCGGACCCGCAACAGACGCCTCCAACCGGTGATCCCTCCCGATGACGAGGACCAGGGCGACAGCGGCAGCGGCGGAATGGACGATTTTCTGAATCGATTTCTCGGCAACCCGTTCGGTAACGGGGCTCCCGACTTGCAGCGCAAGGGTTACGCCTTGGGTTCCGGTGTGGTGGTCGATAAGTCAGGCTACATCCTGACCAATAACCACGTGGTGGATAAGGCCGACCGCATCCAGGTGAAGTTCACCGGCGACGCAACCGAATATGAGGCGAAACTCGTGGGGGTTGACGCCCAGACGGACTTGGCCGTGATCCGCGTGGAAGGTAAGCGTGAAGTTAGCCCGGCCAAGATCGGCAACTCCGATGCCGTGCAGGTGGGCGACTGGTGCGTTGCGATCGGATCGCCATTCGGCTTCCAGGCCACCGTGACAGCCGGCATCATCAGCGCCAAGGAGCGCGATGTGGATCCGCTGCAGCAGTTCCAGCACTTCTTGCAGACCGACGCGGCGATCAATCCGGGCAATAGCGGCGGGCCGCTGTTGAATATCCGAGGCGAAGTGATCGGCATCAATACCGCGATCGCCTCGCGCTCGGGCGGCTACCAGGGTATCGGTTTCGCGCTGCCCATCAACACGGCGGCCGCGGTCTACAACGAGATCATCAAGACCGGTAAGGTGACGCGCGGCTCCATTGGCATCCAATTCTCGGCCGATCCAGCTCAGGCCCGCGATCTGTTAAGGGGCTTTGGCGGTGTTACCGAGGGCGTGTTCGTGACCAACGTAGCTCCCGGCGGACCGGCCGAGAAGTCCGGGCTGAAGGAACGGGACATCATCACCGAGATCAATGGCAAGCCGGTGCACCAGGGCAACGATCTGGTCAACACCGTGACTGCGACTCCCGTAGGCAGCACGGTCACCTTAGGGGTGCTCCGCGGCGGCAAGCGCGAGAACCTCAAGGTTGTGGTGGGCAACCTGGCCCAGATCTTCCCCGAGCGTTTCGGCTCGGGCACGGAACCGGAAGCCGTCAAACCCGAAGGCACCACCGTGAGCTTCGGCGTGTCGATCATGGACATGACCGACCAACGTCGCGAGAGCCTCGGCATCAAGCAGAGCGGTGGGGTGATGGTGGCGGAAGTGGAATCTAACTCGTTCGCCGAAGATATCGGGCTGCGCCAGGGCGATATCCTGACGGATATCAACCATCAACCCGTCACCTCCACGGCCGACGTAAAGCGCATCCAGACCACATTGAAGCCGGGCGATGCGGTTGCATTCCGTGTGCTGCGCAAAGGCCGGGACGGGTATACCCCCACCTTCCTCGCAGGCACCTTGCCAGGCAATTCGCGTTGATCATTGATGTGGAGCGGCCTTTTAGGCCGGGGCGCCCCTATAGTAATTCCGGGGACGAAAATTATTGATCCGGGGAGAAGAGGTTTTGGAGGCCACTCGGTACAAGTGTACCCTCGACTCCTCCGCCCTCCGCCACTACATTAAAGTTCTTGATTTCTTGCGATCTCTTCACTTACTATATAACTGCGTGATGATACAAGCTATCCATTTCGTGAGAATGCCGCAGGCCACGAAACCAGCGTGCGTCGATACCCTTAATGCGCGTGAAGGTGCATAGCCCCGTATGAGATAGTACTTGGTGTTCTCATTACGGGGCCGGTCGAAAGACCGGCCCTTTCGCATTTTACGGGGGCTTTTCTACGGGCACTTGGGAAACGGCTTAACCCGCATGATTTGGGATCATGAGAATACCGGTTCGAATCCGGGGTGCCCGACCAGTGTGTCTTGACGGCCGAAAGATCAGGTAAGTGCCCACAGGGCTGTAAGGACATAACCGTCCCTGTGCTGCCGTCGGAGTGTGCTCTTTGACAATTCAATGTAAGTAAGAGTATCTAAAGCGAGAGTGACTTATTGGCTGAGTTCCTGCCTTCCAAGCAGGCCAAGAGAGTTCGATTCTCTCCGTCTCCACCAGATTCGCCTGTGTAGCTGAGATGGACTAGCACCGGTCTGAAAAGCCGGATACGGAGATTCGAGCGCTCCCGCAGGCACCAGATGTGACCGTGGCCGAGTGTCTGAGGCGTTGGATGGTGGCACCAACTACGAGAGTTCAATTCTCTCCGGTCACCCCAGACCAGAGGCGAAGAAGCTTGCCGACCTTATCCCAGGATAAGGGGAACCATGCGGCTTCGCCCGTTGTCCAGGGGGGTTCGGTTAGTGGAAAGCCGCCAGTCTCTGAAGCTGGCTTCGGGCGTTCGATTCGCTCACCCCCTGCCACTGGCCGCTGGCGGGGCGCCCTCTGGGCCCGGCGGCGCGCCGCGCTCTGAACGCGGAGGTTCCAGGTTCGAGGCCTGGGCGGCCAGCCAGTTTTTTGCGGGTATCGTTCAAAGGACAGGACAGAACGCTACGAACGTTCAGATTGGGGTTCGACTCCTCATGCCCGTACCAGGTTTTTCGGCCGGTCGTCCAATCGCACAGGGCGCAGCGCTCCGAACGCTGAAATTGGGGGTGGAATCCCCACTGGTCGACCATTTCGCGGTGTAGGCCGACTGGTGAGGCACTTGATTGTCAATCAAGATGATGCGGGTTCGATTCCCGTACCGCGCCAGGGTTTTCGGGGTCGTCTAACGGCAGGATCTCTGGTTCTCAGCCAGAGGATGCGAGTTCAACTCTCGCCGGCCCTACCATGGGGGTGTCGTCTAAGTGGCAAGGATCGCTGGCTTTCAATCAGCGGATGCGGGATCGTGCCCCGCCGCCCCTACCAAGTTTTCGGGCCATAAGCTTTGGCGGCGAAGCACTCGACTCTTAATCGAGAGAGCACAGTTCGAGTCTGTGATGGCCCACCAGGTTATTCTGGGGTAGCAAATTGGCAATGCGCCTGGCTGTTAACCAGGAGATGTGCAGATGCGAGTCCTGCCCCCAGGAGCCAAGTTCAGGCCGCGAGATGTATGGTGCATGGGCTGCCTTATAAGCAGCGGAAGTTCCAGATCGGAGCGCAGGCTGAGTTCGAATCTCAGGGCGGCCACCATGCCGGGGTTGTCGTCTGGTGACGGCGCTTCTCCTACAAAGAAGATCAGTAGAGTTCGATCCTCTACCCCGGTACCAGTTTGGAACCTATGCCGAATCGGAGAGGCACCTGACTTTTAATCAGGACGAGGTGGGTTCGATCCCCACAGGTTCCAC